>CAMWHY010000140.1 GCA_947174185.1 uncultured Lachnospiraceae bacterium
CCAGTAGATCAAGAAGATCCTTCTGATGATTTTGGAGAAGCTGATCCCGATCCAGTAGATCAAGAAGATCCTTCTGATGATTTTGGAGAAGCTGATCCCGATCCAGCAGATCAAGAAGATCTTCCGGCTAATTCTAAATTAGAGAAAGAGGTAATTAAGGAGTATCAGCATATTACAATATACCAATCGGAATCTGTACAAGCTGATCCTGTAGCCTCTGATGATTTGGACTATATAGAAGAATCGTATTACCTTTTATCTATGATATGCGCCATATTGTTGTTTTTTTTGGTGGTATGTGTTTGCAAGTATATATATCGCTTTTTCGATATTTTTGTTTAGGTTTTGCAAAACGAATATAAATAGAATATTTGAAAGGAGGGTCTATGCTATGACAGGTCTTGTTCTCGCTGCGACAGCGACGACTAAATTATCGACTGTCGTTACATCTGACTTAATGCAGGGTGTATTTGATGAAATTATCGCGCTGCTTCCGGTATGTATTCCGGTGATGGTCGGATTTATTGGCTTACGCAAGGGTATATCCTTTGTGCAGTCTATCCTTTACTCAGCGTAAAGGTTTTATGGGGGCATCTCGCCCCCTTTTAAGTAAATTAAAGGTAATGTGTGGTGTGTTTGACCCCCATATTCCTTTGGTAAATATCCGCCTAGCGTCTAGGCTGCCAGCAGTCACTTAGGTGACCAGACACTATATAACAACATGAAAAAATGTGTCTGGGCACCTTAGTGAATGCGGCTGGTACGGCAAGTCTTAGTCGATATTTTTAACAGTCGACAAGGAAGTCAGGCATGGCAAACGGTTATCCCCTCATAGTGTAAATCCTTTTTGTTAAATATGAAGGGGTAGGAGTTTGCCGCTTATGCCTTACAGGATGCATGAATCGACTGTAACGCCGTAGAGGCGTTACCTTGCTTATACGTAAATCTTGCCGTTATGTTACACCAGACGACAGGAAAAGCGCATTGGTAAATACAAAAGTTTAAAAGAAAATGTGTGTCTTTTGAGAAAGCAAATAAGTGTTATATAAGAAGGGAGAATTTAAAATGAGTAATGAAAATCTTAGTAACTTTATTGAACCGCAGGACTTTAGTGATGATCTATTTGATGATAATGGTTTCGGCAGCCAGCAGGAATATGTTATTACACGTTCTGTATCAGCAAAAGATATTATTAAGTTGATTTTATTTTTTCTTCTTGTTTTGGTTTGTGCTTTGATAACCGCGTGGATGGTTTACAACATTGTAACAACCGGCTCTGCATTTCCGGCAGATATATTTTCATTTTCTGGCGATATGATTAAAGATGTTAAGGATTTTAATTATGCGTTTAGAAGTTGATAAAATATATGCGGTTTTTTTAGATCCTTCTTGTTGTAGGTGGGTAGAAGCGTATAAATTTTTATATTATCGCGGTGTTTTGCTAGATAAAGATGGTAATGTTATGATTGTTTTTTCTGACTCTTTAGAATATGATGCAAAATATTATAACTTGCCTGCTAATCAATTTCGTATTGATGTGAGGTTATCATTATGAAAAGTTTACGTTATAGGCTAACATGTATAATAACATTGGTTGTTGTAACGATCGGATCAATTTTAAATCCGGTTTTTACTTTGCGTTCTGAAGCATCGGAGGTAGTTCTTGACGGAACTTTAGGCGAACTGCTTGTAGAGCTTTTAATTACATTTGGTTCTGCTTATCTTGGTCATGATGTTTTTGATAGTTTTGATAGTTCTTCTGATATATATAAAATGTCTGAGGATGAACTTTTTGAGTTTTTAATGACGGAAGAAGGTCAAGCTTTATTATATGATTTGACGGTTAAAGACGCTTCTTCCGGTAAAATGGTTAATGTTGGTAAATTATTCGGAGCTGATCATATGGTTGGAGGAGGTTCTTCTCCCGGAGGCGGAAAAGATCCTAAGTACCTTCTTTCTCAAGTAATAGGCGGAATTGGTTTGGGTGGTACTGCTGGTTTAGCATTATATAATTTTTCACATGGTTACTTTGATTATGTTACAGATCCGGCTAATGAATCTGAATTAGGTGCTGCAATTATAGAAGCATGTAATCAAGATGTATATTTTGTCAATCCTATATTACCGGAATATATTTATATTGGTTATAATAGCGATTTAATTCCCGGAACTGCTGTTTTAGCAAACTATGATACGTCTGTGTCCCATTTGCAATATTATAGCAATGATGCAGCATGCTATAGAGATATTCAGGTTTCCCGTCAAAATGCAGATAGATGGGCCGGTGAAACGATTGAGGCAGCTTGTTATATTGATTACGACTACCCGGAACTTGTTAAATTTGGTTCATCTTATTATATGTATGATCCTAGATCATATTTGAAAGGCACAAGTATAATATCTACACTTGATTCGTATGTTTTCGGTACTGATGGATATTATCGAGCTAATAGTAGACCATATATGGAATCTTCCTGCGCGACTGTAGATCATCCTGTATATATTTCTCCTGCGATTGGTCAACCGGCTCTTATAAGATATAATGATATCTTTTATTTGATATATTCAGATGGTACTGTAAGTACGGTTATTAATAATGAGGTAGTAGATACAGCTCCTTCTGAATTAGATACAATTCTAGGCTATCTAACATCAGTACAACCAATTGTTCAGATGGATATATCTTCTTTTGTTGATGCAATCGGAAAAGCTATAGCGGATGCCCATCCGGCTGAGGATTCTGTATTAACGTCGGAAGCAATTAGCCAGATTTATAATAATGTTTCAAATGTTTATGATAATGCTGTTTCTAATTTTTATAATGATACAAGTTATATTGACCAGTCACAGTATATCACTAACATTACTAATGTATATAATGAGGCGATTGCTGATAATCCGGTAATTACAATTCCTGATTCTGATGCCGGAATATTATCTGCTATTAAAGCAATTCCCGGACAGATTGCTAAAGTATTAGAGGATATATTTATACCTGATCTTACGCTTTATAAATACTACTTTTTAGATATCAAGTCTAAATTTGCTTTTATAGATGATATATCTGCATTTGGTACGAATTTAATAACTATTCTTTTTAATTCTGATCCTGAGATTCCGAAGATTGTTATTGATTTTAATTTAGCAGAATCAAAATATGATTACGGTGGTCGTACATATGCCCTTGATATGACTTTTTATGCTCGTTTCAAGCCGTTGGTTGATAATATAATTGTATCGTTTTCATGGCTTGCTTTTGCGTACTGGTTCTATAAGAATCTTCCAGAAATTATATCTGGTACTATTTTATCCAGAAAAGATTATGCTGTTGTCAAAGAAACAGGTAATACTTTACTTCATGGAGATGGAACCTTTTCTAAAACTCGTGTTAAGGAAATAAGGGATATTGATAAAATAGTAACTGAAAAGCCAAGTAAGAAAAAATAAGGTAGGGTATTATGATTTTTGATTCACTTATAACGCTTATATATGATCTGGTGGTTACTTTCTTTTCTCCATTGGATTATCTAAATAATGTAGTGATAGATCCGTATATTATGGATTCTGTCTATGACTTTTTTGGTTTTGTTGCATATTTGATTCCGCTTAATCGGCTCTGGCCTATTATTGCGATATATGTAGCTATTCATGTATGGCGTATATCTATTACATTACTAAAGACTTTATGGGATGCCCTTCCAATAGTTTAGATAGGAGGTAAATTATGCTGCGTGCATTTGCTATTGTTTTTCAATTGATTTGGTCACTTATTAAGATCCCATTATATATCTTTGGATTTCTAATCGCTTGTTTTGTTGTTGCCTGTTTTATTCAGGCTTGTGCTATGATGTTATCCGGTCGTAAGCTTCCTCGATCAGAGGATGTAACCCGTGTACAGGTTAAGCGTCATGGATTTTTACGTTGCTGGTTTTTGGACGCTCCAATCCGTTACGTAAATGATCTTTTTAGCCGTGAACCCGGATATTTTCCATATCAAGGTTGTGTTATATTCTGCGGACGTCAGGGCGCTGGTAAAACTATATCCGCGGTTGAATTTATTCGTCATATGCATATGGAATATCCTAAAAGTAAGGTAATTACTAATTGTGATCTTGTTGGCCAGGATTTACCCTTGTGTGATTGGAAGCCATTAGTTAAATATAAAAATGGTATATATGGTGTAATTGCTTTTATCGATGAAATGCAGAATTGGTTTAGCTCAAACCAGTCAAAAGATTTTCCGCCAAAGATGTTACAGGTTATTTGTCAAAATCGAAAGAATCGCAGGATCATAATAGGTACTGCGCAGGTTTTTAATCGGTTATCAAAACCGATTAGGGAACAAGCTACAGAAGTACGGCAGTGTTTAACTCTTTTTGGTTGCTTAACCTTTGTTGTTCGTCGTGAACCATTTTTAGACAGTGAAGGAAATGTAGTAAAAATGAAATTTCGTGGAATGTATTATTTTGTACATGATGAAGATCTTCGAAATTCTTATGATACATATAAAGTAATTGATTCACTTGCTGAATCCGGGTTTCAGCCTGAAGCAGCGGAATCTGTTATTAAAATAAATCAAACTATAGTTCAATCTAAAGGGAGGAAGTAATAATGTATGATTCTTATAGGTTTAATGGTAAATTTTGTCGTGTAGGATCTAGGAGTATTCAAAAATCAATTCGTATTGATCAGGAAGCGTTTGGTATTATTGAGTCATTGCCCGGCAGATCATTTTCGGATAAGGTAACATATCTTGCATATTTTTATAAATATGGAAATAGCAGCGTAAAAAGTAATACAAAAAAAGGCGCCAAAAAATCAACTTTATAATACATTTTACGCCGGTATATTTTGTAATACATTTTACGCCGGTATATTTTGTAATACATTTTCCCTGGCGTCAGTTTTGTAATACATTTTTATCCCGGTACATTTTGTAATACATTTTACGCAGCGTGTTTGTGATCCTGTTTTCCAGGTATTTTGTAATACATTTTGTGCAGCGTATTTGTGATTCTGTTTCCCTGGTATTTTGTAATACGTTTTACGCTGCTTAAATTATAATGTGAGGTTTATATGTTTGATTCTGATTTTTGGTTCAAAAAAAAGAATAAAAAATTCTTACATAATATAGATTCCTTGTATTTTTCTGTCTTTTTGGAGGATGATTTTACCATTAGAACGGAAAGGCTTCGTATAAAAGATCCTGTTCGTCGTCTGCGTACGGTGATCGATCGTTATGAGAAGAATGTTGATTGTTCCTGTCCTTTTTCCGAGTTTGACAGCGGTTATGTTATTAATTTCCTAAAGCTGGGCAGCCATGCGCATTTTTATACTTTTCATTTAGAGTGTCCGGATCGTTTTGATGTATATATTGCGCCATCTGTTCCCAAAAATGAAAAAGGCGGTTGTGTGACTAATCAAATTCATGTTCAAATTCGTGCGGAGTATCTTTGGGAAGTTGGTCCAAAACTTGCCTTTGATTATGCTATGAGTTATATTAATTTGTTTTGTTTTCATTTTAAATTGACAATTAGAGAAGTGGCTGAAAATCGTTTTGATTATTGTTTCCATACTAATGCCTTATCGAATCCGGAGAAGTTTTTCTCTTCTGATTCCTTGCTGGATAAGATTGTAACTACACTTGGTCGTAATAAAGAGGGTGAGCTGCGTTATCAGCCAATGTATTATTTTGATCAGAAAACAAATGAAAAAGAGTTTGCTTATCTTCCTTTTGGCAAACGATCTGATAAGTGTTTTTTGCGAATATATCATAAAACAAAGGAAGTTGTGCAGGAAGGTTATAAAGGTTTTTTCTTTTATATTTGGTTTTTCAATGGAATGATATCCCGGTATGATCTGTACTGTTTGGAAGAGGCTTATAAGGTACGCCGTTGGAAATACATAGATGTTGCCCGGCTACAGTTTGCTAAAGAATATATGCATGATGATTTGGATTCATTTACATTGTCCAGTATTAATAGTTTGTTATCTGCAAAAGATGACAAATATGATTTTGCTACTATTAAAAAACTTGCTGATTCATTGCTTCCTCCGGTTACCCGTGTTTACAATGTTGAATATCAGGTTATGAGGCGTATGTCGAAAACATTTGAGATTTATTCTTTTAGGGATAATACAGGTCCTGTAAAGAGGATATATGATATGCTTGATAACCATGAGATGATTGTTAAGTATCTGACAAATGATGTTTTTAGAATTGTAGATTATAATCCAGATAAGGATCAAAATCGGAGCCGTGCGTCTTATTGTGATTTCTGGAAGCGTTTAAGAGGAACGAAACTTGTTGATGCTCCATCCTGTCATAATCTAAAGCTTACGCGTAAATATAGCAGTGAATTGGATCTTCAGATCAGGAAAACGCGTGCTGTCCGAGCTATATCTTCCGTGGCTCTTGCTGTTATGCAGGATGTTGAAACGACTATCTTTGAAGATGCTGTTGAGTTGCTTTCTATGCTTAATGATAATGACGTTCGAGAGATTAAGAATTATAAGCTTAACCGTGCGAAACAGATGCCGAAAAAGGAAACGCCTCCGCCAGATCCAGAACGTTTCCGGTCGTTTGTAATTGTTGATGATGGTACAGGGGAGGTTTATTAACGTTGTTTTTTTCTGATGCGAAAAAACAGTTTTTTCTTATTAAAGGATCTTACTGTGCAAAAAAAACATTGTCTGATTATGAAGACGCCTTAAAACATTTTGAAAATTTTTTGGATATTCAGGGGATTCGAAATGTTGAAGATATTACTAGGAGTGTTATGTTTGAATTTTTGGCTTTCCTGCGGCAGCGTTGTATTAAAAATACATCTATTCATACATATTTTCGCGGTGTTAATGCTTTTTTGTCGCTGCTCATTGAAGAAGAAATAATAGATTGTTTCAAGTATAAGATTAAGTTGCCTCGTCCCGATCCGGCGCTTGTTATGCCGCTTACTGTGTCAGAAGTGCAGTTATGTACCCGGATCATTTCACAAACCAGCGAATACTGGCAGCGTGACCTTCTTATTTTTCGGTTGATGCTTGATTGTGGTATGCGTTCACAGGAAGTCCGACAGTTGTTGCGGTGTCATGTCCAAGATGACCAGATACAGATTGTTAATACGAAGTGTAATAAAAGCCGTGTTCTTCCGATGCCTCCAGTAATAAAAAAGCTTTTAGTGTTATATAATTATGATCTTATTGCTTTACAAGATCCTCTTTTTGATATAAATAATAATGTGATAAAAATGTTTTTTCAAAAATTAAAAAGACGTTCTGGAATTTCCCGGATTCATGCGCATTTACTTCGTCATACCTTTGCAACAT
>CAMWHY010000141.1 GCA_947174185.1 uncultured Lachnospiraceae bacterium
TATCAATAATCTTAAGAAATTTTTTATCCTGTATAGAGAATTTATAGTGATTTTACATTTATACTAAGGAAGCACTGATTTAATCAGTGCTTCCTTAAAAGCAATTATTTAAAGGTAATTTCAGGAAGGGAGAATTGCAGTATCAATGGAGACGTCAATCGAAATCCGTAATCTGACAAAGAATTACGGAAAAAAACAGGCGCTGTCAGAGGTGAATCTGACCATATCACAGGGAATGTTTGGGCTGCTTGGACCCAACGGCGCGGGAAAAACTACGCTGATGAAAATATTGACTACTTTGCTTAAAAAGACGGAGGGTGAGGTAACAATCTGCGGTGTGCCGGTTGAAAAGAACGGGCAAATACGAAATATAACCGGATATCTTCCGCAGGATTTTTCCATGTATGGAAATATGAGCGTTTATGAGGCGCTGGATTATCTGGCGGTGCTTTCAGGAATGTCTAAGCAGGAAAGAAAACGTAAAGTGCCAGAGATGCTGGAAAAAGTTAATTTGCTGGAAAAGCAAAAAATCAAGGTAAAATCCATGTCCGGCGGAATGATAAGACGGCTTGGTATCGCACAGGCGATTATCCATGATCCTAAGGTAATTATTGTAGATGAACCTACGGCGGGACTGGATCCTGAGGAAAGGGTCCGATTCCGGAATCTTTTGTGCGAGATCGCAAAGGACAGGATCGTCTTACTTTCTACGCATATTGTAGGGGACATAGAGGCAACCTGTGAAAATATTGCCGTACTCAATCAGGGAAAAATCTGTTTTAAGGGCAAGGTGACGGAGCTGCTCTCCATGGTAGAGGGAAAGGTATATTCCGCGGAGATTGCGGCAATGGAATTGGAAAAAGTAAAAGAAAAATATATGGTAACGGGAATTCTTGTTACAGGAAGTACGGCAAACATAAAGATTATAGCGGACGAGCAGCCTTTTTCGCAAGCCAAACAGGTGCAGCCGGATGTTGAGGATGCGTATATGTATCTGATGCATAAGGAGAAATAAGGTTAAGGGAAAGGAAATGAAAGTCATGTTCGGAACATTATTTATGAAAGAATGCAGGCAGGTTTTGAAAAGCCTGGTATATTATATTTATGTTGTGATCTTTGTTTTGTTTATTACCAGCCAGATGAGCAGCGAAAGCGAGCTGCAGGAACCGAAGCCGGGACAATCTTATTACGGAGAGACGGTGATACGGGATGACGCCTTGACTATGGAGGGGACTTTGGCGAATTTGTTACAGGATATTTGTCATAATTCTTTTGCTACTTATCCGATAGGATTATACAAAGAAGTGAATCTGACTAATGATGAGATGGGACAGGTAATAGCAATTTTGGAACGCTGTACGGGAAAAAGCTTTGAGATACTGGAAGAAGAGATGGAAGAATATTATGCCCAGAGCGGCATAGGAGATGCAAGTTACCGGGTAGCTGTAAAAGAAGGGTTTACTTATGCGGAATTTGAGGCTGCAATGGAAGAAGTCTGCGATCTTGTAGGGAAGGGATCGTTTTATGAAAAGAAACGTTATGAGAACCGCATCCATGTTCCGATGACATATGAACAGGCAAAGGAAGAATTTGACGCCTTATGTACAAAAGACCGGTTGACACGTGCCTATATGCGGCTGTTTTGCGATTATGCCGGAATTGTACTTTCCGTTCTGCCGATCTTTATCGGTGTGTCAAGAGCGCTCCGTGATAAACGGGCAAAAGTACAGCAGGTAATTTTTTCCAAGTCTGCCTCCGGAACGCAGATTATTGTAAGCCGTTATCTTGCAAACCTGGTAATGCTTAGCATTCCGGTGTTCCTTACGGCATTATTGTTACAGCAGCCGTTTTATTATAGGGCGCAGACCATGGGGATTCAGGGAGATATCTGGGCGTTTCTCACCGTGCCCGGCATATGGCTTTTGCCGGAGATAATGACTGTGCTTGCCGTATCTTTTCTGATTACGGAATTTACAGATACTATCTGGACAATATTTTTGCAAGTAGCATGGGCGTTCACAAGCCTTTTTAGTGCGACTACACTGGTGGGAGATTTCGGACTGAAGCTGGTGGCAAGATGGAATACGCTTGGTAAGACGCTGCTTTATTCAACTCTTGAAAAGGAATTTCTCTTTAACCGGGGATATTATATTCTGCTGGCTGTCGTTTGTGTGATACTTACGGTGCTTGTTTATGAGAAAAAACGCAGGGGAGGGGAAAGTGTGCATGAGAAATTACGCAAATTTAGTAATTAGCTTTGTAAAAAAACAATATTATCCCCATTTGCTGCTGGTTCTTCTTATGGCGCTCTTTTCCGGCGGGTTTGTAAGCCTGAAAGGATTGGAAAGCGCGCAGGCGGCAAAGGTTATGGAGATGTATGTTGCGTTCATCGGACCCATTCTTTTTACGCCGCTCTTTATGCCGGAACAAGATAAGGCTATCTGGAATTTGGAGAGAAGTAAAAAAACATCCATGTGGAAAGTTTATCTTTTCCGGATGCTTCCGGCGGCTCTGGTATGCCTTTTTGTCATATGGCTGTTTCTTTATTGGATGAAAAGAGGCGGAGGAACTTTTGATGTCGGCATACTTTTCCGTGGAACATGCTGTGAAATCTTCTTTTTGGGAAGCATTGGTTTTTTTGTTTCGGCCGTAACCAATCAGGTGATCATCGGGTATATGATCGCTGTAATCTATTATGCGGTAAATATCGGCGGAAAAAATTATCTGGGGAAATTTGCCCTGTTTCGGATGATGAAAGGGGATTTTGGAACGTGGATGTACTGGCTTTTAGGGGCGGTATTGCTATTTTCGGCCGGTATTATAGTCCGTGAGGAAATAGCATATCATAAAAATTAAAATATAATATGGTTGCTTTCCGTGTATTTATCGTACTGATTCCATACCCTGATGCAGACATTTTGTATTTGATTTTTGGGCAGAGTGATGGTAATATACCCTTCGCCCTCCGCATTCCAGCCCCATAGATTGGACCATGTTTTACCGCCGTCGCAGCTATAGCTGTAGTAGATGATCTTGCTGTCGCTGTCTGCCGCATATACATGGAGACTTGCCGTATTATTTACCATATTATGACCAATCAGCTCAATCCTGCTTACTTCCGGTTCTGTCGTATCCGGCATTACTACATCGGTAGGAATCGGAAAAGCCGGGCAGGCATAGCTGCTGTAATCTACATTTAAAATAGACGACGATAATCCATAATATTTTGCGACTGCCGTAGCGTCTGCTTTTCCAAGCAGTTTCAATGCTTCCATCGACTGATAAAAATTATAATCGTGGGCTTCATCCATAAAACAATGTTCGATCAACGCCGGCGTCACGCCTCGGTTGACAGAATGTTTGATGATGCCATAATAATCACTGCCGTCTGTTGACAGCCTTGTTTTAACGCCTCTTGCAGTATATACACCGATATCCTCTGATAATTGCTGCAATTCGATGGTTCCAAAACTTTTTCCTCTGGAGTAGTATTCGCCAAATGCCGAAACCCATACTTCAGAACCAAAAAATTCATGGTTTTCAGAAGCGTTTAAATGAATACAGTAGAGAAAATCTGCGCCTGCATCTGCCGCGATCTGTGCCCGTTCCTCCAAAGAAAGGGTTGTATCGCCGGTTCTGGTCATAACCACGGTGATGCCTTCATATTTCATCAGTTCTTCCCGCATGGCATTGGCAATAATCAGGGTAAGATCTTTTTCCCACAGTCCAAAATAATGCGCGCCATTGTTCGTTCCGCCATGACCTGGGTCAATACATACTACGATATTGGCAGCCTGCGCCGGCATCGGAAAAAAGCTTCCCAGTGTAGCGGCAAGCAGGATTATCGTCATACAATATGTGATAAATTTTTGTAAAAGTGGTTTTTTCATAAGCAGCTCCTTTGGAATATCATATAGTATGTCCGGCTTACATAACTCTTCGTTTGAAAATATATGTTCCAAAAAAAGCATAAATGCAATCATTTTTGGAACATATATTTTCAAACTTCAGGTTATGCAAACCTCATCGAAAAACGATTAAAAGTTTATCTATAATTATATGTGTTTACAATCAATGTAAACTTATGTATTAAATATATTTTATCATTATATAATATAATCATCTATTGGTAAATTCTGAAAATATCTAATATAATAACAATCCCGGCAGCAGTCAATCATGACGGACAGATGTAATATATCTTATGATTGATGGTATGGAAAGCTGGGCATCAGTTCCAGCTTAAATTTATTTTTCTCATGTAACAGGTCAATCTTTGCTTTGATTTCTTCATCTTCACAGACGCCGGTGCGGATATAGCGGTCCAGAACGGCATAGGTAAATCCCAGATTATCTTCATCCGTTTTACCGCAGAGACCATCGATGGGCGGTTTTTCAATCAGTTCTTTGGGCAGTCCAAGTTCGTAGCCCATCTGTTTTACCTCCGTAACGGTTAAGTGGGACAACGGCGCAAAGGATCCGAAACCGTCGCCGCCATAGGTGGAATAACCCACCCAGTCTTCGCTTAGATTGCAGTTGCAGCTGGGGATCCCGTTGACGCATTGAGCGTAAAAGTATAGCTCTGTCATGCGTACTCTGGGCGGTACATTGGTAATCGCCTGCGTTGTTGGGGTGATTCCGGATCTTTTCATTTCTTCAATGATTGCATCTACGGCGCTGCCGATATTGACGATCTTGTATTCAATGCCTAAAAATTCCGCGCACTTGATGCTGTAGGAGATATCATGCTGTTCGTGCTGCGGGAGCAATAATCCTTTGACGCGGTTTTTTCCCAATGCCTTTACCGCCAATGCCGCCACAATGCTGGAATCTTTGCCGCCGCTTAATGCCACACAGCAATTCATAGAATCGTTCCAGTTCGTATCAAATAAATTTTTGATCCATGCTACACAATCATTAGTCACTTTTTTTGCATCAAATTGGCTCATGATTAATTTTACACTCCTTTTGATTTTAATTTCATCCTCCAGTCGATACAACGCTGCAGATAATCCTCATATTCCTTGTTTTGACACATTCCTTTACCAAGAACGTCGGAAATCTTTGCTACATCCTGACCGTTGCATTTAGTCGTCTTCATGACGATATTTAACGGTTCTACGTCCGTATCATTGGAGAGATAAGTACCAATACCAAATGCTACCCGCGCCCTTCCATTAAAATAACGGAACAAATTATCTGCTTTTTC
The DNA here is from genome assembly GCA_947174185.1 of uncultured Lachnospiraceae bacterium. GTDB lineage: Bacteria > Bacillota > Clostridia > Lachnospirales > Lachnospiraceae > NK4A136. The sequence goes on from CAMWHY010000141.1 coordinate 5,210, forward strand.
AAAATTCAGGCTGTCGCTGAACAGCAGGGTTTTATTTTTCGCATCGATTCCAAGCTTTGTATAATGTTCGATCATCTGGTCGCCCCATGCATAGGGATCGCCGCTGTCATGACGCACGCCGCTGAACAGCGTGGCATAAGTAAGCTGGAAATCCTGTAGGAAGCAGTCCGTGGTGATGGCATCGGTAAGGGCAATACCGTTTAATATGCCGTATTCTTTTATCCAGGCATCTAATGCATACCAGTTGGAATATGCCGGATTATGCTTATGATTGCCCTGTCCGGTACACATGATCCATTCATGTGCCATCGTTCCGACCGGGGTAATTCCGTATTTTTTCGCCAAGTAAACATTGGAAGTGCCGATAAAGTCAGAGCTGACATATTTATGTTCTTTCTGCATCCTGTTAAATGCATTGACAGCCAGATCCTGCGCCTCCGCAGATAATCTTCTGCGCAGCCCGAATTCACTGAAGCAGGACACATAATATCTGCCGCTTACCAGCCAGCTGATTTTTTCTTCCAACCGTCTTTTAAAACTTTCTAACAAGGCATCATAATCATGGGCCATCCGGAAATATACTTCGTTGACGATGGCCAGCGTGGGGATCTCATACATGGAAGTGTTCAGCCAGGTTCCTTTTGTTTCGATGGCCAGACCGCATTCGGCGTCTGTCGTAATTTCAAAATCCTCGTACCTTGCTTCCCATAAACGGAGAAAGTCAACATAGCTGCCTTTGATCCATGTGATCTGATTTAGATAGTCGAGTTCGTTCTCTGTAAACCGAAGGGTGCAGTATGCCCTAATCTGGTCCCTGATCTCTTCCACCATTTCCGGTGTGAACTTTACGTCCTGATTTCTGCATTTAAAGGTCCATGTAGTCTTGTAATCCGAGAACTGATGATAGATTGCCTGACCCATGCTGAATTTATACATATCTGTTTCAAGAAGACTGGTAATGATCTGATTTAATTTCATATGTTATTCTCCAAATCCGGTATATTATATGCCAGTAATATTGATCTGACACAATTTCATTGCTTCCAGGGCATTTTTATGACTGTCCGGCGTGACGCAGGCGCAGCAGGAAGCGTCTACCGTAATCTTCATTTCAGGATAAAAAGCTTTTAACAGAAATGCGTTGGAGATCACGCAGATTCCGGTACACAGACCGATCATTTCCACTTCTTCACCGGAAACATGCTGGTACAGATCCTTTGAACCAAAGGTGTCTTTATTCAGATGAAGACACTCCGGAAGATCCACTTCTTTAGAGATCTCCCATCCGTGAGTACCTTCGATACAGTGTTCTACGGGAAGATTCCTGCCTTCCTGTGTCTCCAGATAATCGGCTTGGTGTGTGTCTCTTGTAAATATAATCTCATCGCCGTTTTTTTGATATTCCGCAATCTTTGCCTTTACATGGGGAACAATCGCCTGGGCTTCTTTTGTTCCAAGGGAACCGTCGATAAAATCATTCTGCATGTCAATTACAATAAGGGTTTTTTTCATTGGCTGGCACCTTTCGTTTTTTGGTTATTTAAAATTCATTTTACCATATTGTTTATTATACCGCAAATTGCGAAGCAATTATAAGCACTGCTTTTGGGCTTATTTTAAGCGCCGCTTCTGCATTTATTTTACATCATAATTTTACTTCCTTTAAAAAATAGGTTATAATAACGTTAACAAATCGTTGTTTGGCGATTTGGTAAATCCCAATAAATTAATTTTATAGGGAACAGAAACTTTGAATTTGGAGGGGATTGTTATGACGGAAACGATGGGTGTTGCGATTGGAATAGGTGTATTTGCACTTGTTTTTATATATCTTGGTTGTATGATGTGGAAAAAGGAAAAAATCACTTTGCTTCATAGTTATCATTATGACAAAGTGTCTCCAAGTGATAAAAAGGTTTTTTGTAAAATATCAGGTTGGGGTGTTATCTTTATTGGAATTGGTCTTTTGGTGACTGCTATAATAATCGGTATAACAGATTCAGCATTAAGTTTTATCGCTTTTGCATTGGGATTTGTTGTGGGATTGGCGTTGCTGATTTATGCAGGAGCAAAATATAACC
>CAMWHY010000142.1 GCA_947174185.1 uncultured Lachnospiraceae bacterium
CAGTAGGAATCTCTGAAGCGACAGATTCCATGACCATTATAGTATCTGAGGAGAACGGTAAAGTCAGCGTTGCCTATGGCGGAGAATTATTCGGCGGTCTTAATCAGGAAGGGCTTAGAGAGAAACTGGAAATGATTCAGGATAAGCCGCAGGAAGAGGCTCGCAGGGGATGGCGCAGGACAAAGGAGGCTAAGGTTGAAAAATAAATTGACATATAATCTTGGGCTGAAGCTGCTGTCCGTATTTATAGCTTTTGCGTTGTGGCTGATCGTTGTGAATTATGATGATCCGACGATCTCCAATACCTATAGCGGTATTCAGGTGGAGATGATCAATCAGGACGCGTTGACCGATCAGGGAAAAGTTTATGAGATCTTAAATAATACGGATATTATCAATGTGACGATAACAGGTCCCAGATCTGTTATTGATTCACTCAGAAAGGAGAATATCCGGGCAATTGCAGATATGCAGGAATTGACCTTGATGGATACGGTAGGTATCCAGCTATCCACAGATAAAAATTTTGATCAGCTGGATGCGATTAAAGGAGACCACATTGCGGTAGAATTAAATATTGAGAATCTCAAAGCTTCTCATTTCCCGATCAATCTGGTGCAGAATGGCCAGCCCGCGGAGGGCTATATTGTAGGGGATATTACCTCTAACCAGAACACAGTCCGGGTATCTGGCGCAGAGTCTGTTGTGTCCTCTGTGGTAAGGGCGGAATGTACAGTTAATGTAAACGGCAGGTCCTCTGATATTACCACAAGCTCGGAGATCCGCCTTTATGATAGCGATAATCAATTAGTTGAACATCCCAGCCTGCAGTTAAATATCAGCAGCGTAAATATTACTGCTGAAATACTACAGACCAAGGAAGTGCCGGTGGTTTACCAATATTCCGGAATTCCGCTTGACGGATATGTTGTGGAGGAGCCGTTGACAGCAGATTATGAAACGGTAGTGATCGCCGGGAAAGCAAATGTGCTGGCGGGAATCTCTTTTATAGAAGTACCTGCAACTGCCATTAATGTCATGGATAAAGATGAAAGTTATATCGAATCCGTAGATCTTAGCAGGTGTCTTCCGGATGGCGTTAGGTTTGCTGATCCGTCCTTTGATGGGATGAGCGCAGTCAATGTGAATCTAATCAAGCTGGTGATGAGATCGTTAAATGTCCCAATCAACAATCTTTCTGTAATCAATCTGCCGGATGGCTATGAGGCAGAGGTTCTGCTGGGAGATGGGGAAGGAACACAAAACGCCACCCTTCATATTATTACGGAGGGTGTATCGGGAGCTTATGAGGGCATCAATGGCGCCGGAGTGCATGGAACGATGGACATTGCATCATACCTTAATCAGGAGGAGGGACAGAAGCTTACACCCGGCACATACCGGATGGAGATTGTTTTTGATCTGCCTGATAACATTAAGACAACGACCACATATTATGCGGATGTCAGGATTACAGAAGAGACAGATTAAAAAATCAAAAGTTTTTGCAGATTACGGAAAGGCATGGTTAGATTGAAAAATAAGCTCGATAGCTTATTTTTCAATCAGCAATTTGAGTCAGAGCCTCAAATTGCTTTGATCGCAGATGAGAAACCGCCTGTGCGGATTTCTCATCGCGTGTCATCGCAGTAAAACTGCTCTGACATGGAGGAAAGTATGGCAAGATTGTTTGGAACAGATGGAGTAAGAGGCGTTGCCAATGAGGAGCTGACGCCGCTGCTTGCAATGCAGCTGGGGCAGGCTGGTGCAACGGTTCTGACGAAAGAGAAAGCGCATAAACCGACGATTATGGTAGGCTGTGATACGAGAATATCAGGGGATATGCTTGCAAATGCACTGATGGCGGGAGTGTGTTCGGTGGGTGCCAATGCCGTTTACGTAGGTGTAGTGCCGACTCCGGCGATTGCATATCTGACCAGAAGGTATCGTGTAGATGCAGGAGTTGTGATTTCGGCTTCCCATAATCCGGTAGAGTTTAATGGGATCAAGTTCTTTGACGGAGACGGTTATAAACTGCCTGACCAGTTGGAGGATGAGATTGAAAGTTATATCCGCAATGACATGAAGGGAATTAAATTTGTTACAGGTTCCCGTGTCGGAAAAATCAAGTACCGGAGCGATGCCAGAGAAGAATATATTAATCATGCGGTTAAAGCGGTTTCCGTAGAGCTGACCGGTATGAAGATCGTCGTAGATTGTGCGGAAGGCGCTTCCTATTATACTTCTGTTGAAGCTTTGAAGGAGCTTGGCGCAGAAGTGATTGCGATTCACAACAATCCCGATGGAACCAATATTAATGCCAACTGTGGTTCCACTCATATGGAGGAGTTACAGGCAAGAGTTGTGTATGAAAAGGCACAGGTGGGGCTGGCGTTTGACGGGGATGCGGATCGTCTTCTTGCGGTGGATGAGAATGGCAAGATTGTGGACGGGGATCAGATCATGGCGATCGTCGGCAATCATATGAAGAATAAGGGAACTTTAAAGCAGAATAAGATCATCGTAACAGTAATGAGTAATCTGGGATTCTCCTTGATGGCGAAGGAGCGTCAGATCGATATTGAACAGACGAAGGTAGGCGACCGGTATGTGCTGGAGCGGATGAAAGAAGTTGATGCCAATCTTGGCGGTGAACAGTCCGGTCACATTATTTTTCTGGATGAAAATACTACCGGTGATGGTCTTTTGTCGGCGTTGCACCTTTTGGAAGTCATGGCAGAGACTGGTAGAAAACTTTCCGATCTGGCTTCTATTATGGAGGTGCTTCCGCAGGCTCTGGTCAATGCCAAGGTGCCAAATCATAAGAAAGAAAGCTATATGGAGTATCCTGAAATTGCAGATGCTATCGATCAGCTGACTAAGAAATTTGACGGACAGGGCAGAGTGCTGATCCGTCCGTCCGGAACGGAACCGCTGGTGCGCGTAATGATCGAGGGTAAGGATCAGAAGATGATAGAGGAAGAAGCCAGAAAATTGGCAGATCTGATCACAAATACGGTGCTCTAAATCATAGGCTTGTGGATTTCAAGGAAAGATGCTATACTTACTCTTAGGGGTATGGGGAACAATAAAATAGATCAGAGGGGGTTTTGACTATGGTAAGTCGGAAGGTTACAATCAAGAACCCAACAGGGCTGCACCTACGCCCGGCAGGTAACCTATGTAAGGAAGCGATGAAATTTCGTTCACTTATAACATTTAATTTTAAAGATAATACAGCGAATGCAAAGAGTGTGCTAAGCGTGCTGGGGGCGTGTGTTAAGTGCGGTGACGAAGTCGAGTTTGTCTGTGAGGGCGAGGATGAGGTGGAAGCCTTAAAAAGCCTGATTGATGCGGTAGAAAACGGACTTGGAGAATAGAAACCACAAAGATTTGGAAGAAGCATGCAGTACACGGCAAGTGTCCTGCATGTCTTTTATTTCTAAGGAAGTGCTGATGAAATTACCAAGACTTTAAAAATAATAAAATGATAGCGAGGTATAAAAACATGTTAAACTTTAAACGATACCAAAAGAATCCGGTAGATCAATATGCGGAAAGAACCTGGCCGGATAAAGAGATCACTAAAGCACCGGTGTGGTGCAGCGTAGATCTTAGGGACGGCAATCAGGCGTTGATCGACCCGATGGTGGTTTCCGAAAAGATTGAAATGTTTCAGTATCTGATTAAACTGGGATTTAAGGAAATTGAAGTGGGATTTCCGGCGGCAAGCCAGATTGAATATGACTTTTTGCGTCAGTTGATCGAGCGGAAGCTCATTCCCGATGATGTGAAGGTGCAGGTATTAACGCAATGCAGAGAGGAGCTGATCGACCGTACCTTTGAGTCTATTCAGGGATGCAAACAGGCAATTGTACATATCTATAATTCCACCTCTAGTTTACAACGTGATGTGGTATTCCATATGGATAAGGAACAGATCAAGGAGATTGCCATCAAAGGAACCGAAATGGTTAAGGAGCGGGCGGCGAAATTCGACGGAAAGATCATTCTGGAGTATTCCCCGGAAAGTTTTACCGGAACAGAGCTGGATTATGCGTTGGAGGTATGTACGGCGGTACAGGAAGTATGGGGACCAACCAAAGAAGATCCAATCATAATCAATCTTCCTTCTACTGTTGAGATGACGACGCCCAATGTATTTGCAGACCGGATCGAATGGATGAGCAATCATTTTAAAGACCGTGAGTCTATCGTTTTAAGTGTGCATCCGCATAATGACCGGGGTACTGGCGTGGCGACCGCAGAGCTTTCCCTGCTTGCAGGCGCAGACCGTATAGAGGGGACTCTGTTTGGCAATGGAGAGCGTACGGGTAATGTGGATATTGTGAATATTGCCTATAATATGTTTTCACAGGGCATTGATCCTAAGTTGGAAATGGATAATGTAAATGAGATCATCGAGATCTATGAGAGATGCTGTAAGATTCCTATTCATCCGAGGCATCCGTATGCGGGCAAGCTGGTGTTTACCGCATTTTCCGGCTCTCATCAGGATGCGATCAACAAAGGCGTCAAAGCGATGCAGGAGCGTGGAAGCAAGATCTGGCAGGTTCCGTATCTGCCCATCGATCCCTCGGACATCGGAAGAGAATATGAACCGATCGTCAGAATCAACTCTCAGTCCGGCAAGGGCGGCGTAGCTTTTATCATGGACACTTACTTTGGTTTCAAGCTGCCGAAGGGCATGCAGCGTGAGTTTGCCGATGTGATTCAGGAGATTTCCGAGAAGCAGGGCGAAGTTTCTCCGGAAACGATCATGGAAAAATTCCGTGAGGAATATCTGCAGAAGAAAGAGCCGATTCATTTCAGAAAGTTAAAAGTAGATGATTTTTCTGGAGAGACCAATTCTGAATTTGATACGAAGGTTTCAGTGACTTATACAAATAAAGATAAGGAGAAAAGCTTTACCGCTGTGGGTAACGGTCCTCTGGATGCCGTACAGCGCGGTATGATGGAGACTTTCCATATCAGGATTAAGATCCTTGATTATGAGGAGCATGCGCTGCAGAGCGGTTCTAATTCGCAGGCGGCTGCATATATCCATATGCTGGACGTCGAAAGCGGCAAGGTGACCTATGGTGTCGGCGTCAGCTCAAATATCACCCGTGCATCCGTCAGGGCAATCTTCTCCGCATTGAACCGGCTCGAGCTTGGAAGGGAAGAATAATATATAGAATATTTTTTGAAATTCAAAAAGGCGCATGGTTTACATTGTTGTTCCATGCGCCTTTTGATGTCGCTTTTTATACTCAGTTATTTGGATGATATGCATTGCCCTGATTGTCAAGGAAGATTGCATCAATGTTAGCGTTGCCGCCATCCTGCAGAATACAAATCATGGTTTTTCCGGTACTGAGTTCTATTTCGTTGCCATTGTCGTCATAATATCTTGTCGCACTGTAATCGGTGGTCTTTTCCCAAGTAACATGGATCGCATGACCGTTCGTAATAAACCATCCGTCCCGACCAGAGTCATGACACTGATAGATACGGTAATCTTTGGCATCTCTGCTCTCACCAAAAGTATTTTGGAGAATGATATTGGAGAATGCCAGCTGTTCATTGGTAGCTGCGTCCATATGAGGTTCCCCGTAAATATAACGATAGTAAAGGTTTGTTTCGGGATCATATTTAAACGTGGAATCCGTTACAGGATAGCAGTTGGAAAGATCAACTGTATAAACCTCCACTGCATCGTTGTAATTTGCTGTCAGATCAGTCTGTCCTCCATTTGCTGCAAAATGAAAATGTTCTTCGTCCCAGATTTCTGTTCGGTGCCACGGCGTGTAATTATTGGATTCAATATATTGATTAACAATTTCAGCGCTGTAATACTCATTGTGCGGTGCACTACGGGAAGAATCACGGAATCCCCTGCCGCTGATATTATCTGTTGTGGACTGAGCAATCAACTCATTGATATAGAAAGGACCGCCGTCATGAAGCAGGATGGCATCCCATTCAAACATCCAGTAAATAAAATAATCTCTTGCGCTTCTGACATTACCGATCTTATCAAGTCCCTGCCAGTCTTCAATGACGCACATAGTACGTGTAATGCTGCCTTCTACAAGGCATTCATATACAATGCCTGCTTTACTGATATTATATTGTGGCTGTGCAACCTTATCCATCGGAATCATGATAGCCACCGGACGGTGGAGATAGACGTCTTCTGTAACCGGTTCATTGGTCAGGGAACTCCTGACATATCCGGCAGGCAGTACGTCTTCCGCAACAGAGGCTTCATTCTGGCTGGCAGTATTCGTCTGCGAACCAAAGATGTCGTCTGCATTGACTACTTCATTCGGGGTATTTGTGGTACCGGGGGTAATCTCTGACCCGCCGGAGTCTTTCCCGCATCCTGCCAGTATTGAAATGCTGGTCATGACTGTGAGAAAAAGAATTGTAAGCTTTTTCATATTTACCTCCAAAAAAATATTATGTAAACATAACTCATTATAGCATACTATAAATTTTTTTACACTATTTCTTGTAAAAAATATTTAGAAAATAATGCTATAAAAAGTTATCTGGTTATATAATGCTTATGAAGGTGTGGTTATTGCAGGATTTTCTTTAAAATAAATGGATATTTCTGGCAGATCAGATCAGACTGCACACTGCCGTAGCAATGCCAAAGCCAATGAGAGCGCCGACGATAACTTGAAATGGGGTATGTCCCACAAATTCCTTTAGACGGTCTTCAGTACTCATTTTTGTTCCCATATTATTAAATATTCCTATCATTTCATTGAGGATTTTTGCCTGTTTGCCCGTTTCACGTCTGACGCCAAGGGCATCATACATAACGATGATGGCAAAGGTAAATGCAAGAGCAAACTCAATGCCGCTTGTCCCGTAGTTGATTCCGACTGCGGTTGCCAGTCCGCAGACAGTCGCCGAATGGGAGCTGGGCATGCCGCCGGTTCCCACCAGTCGTTCCGGATCAAAAGATTTGGTGACGAGCACGTGAAGGAGGGTTTTTAACACCTGTGCAGTAAACCATCCTGCAACAGCGGACAGGAGGATTTCATTTTTAGTGATTCCAATAAGATAATTCATGACAGCCTCGATTCATATGTTTAGGATTGCAACTATTTTAAATATACGTTATCATTATATGGG
>CAMWHY010000143.1 GCA_947174185.1 uncultured Lachnospiraceae bacterium
CATAATACCAGCGCAAAGCCGGTCATGGAACTTCCCAACCCGGATACGCTCTGGCTTAACCACAAAATGATATATTTCTTAAATGATTTATCTTCCATTGAATTTTCTCCATTCTATTCTTTATTTTTCTCAGAATAAAAGTACAAAATCCAATGTGGACGATCGTTTTTACCTCTGTACAAGTTTCGTCCTGTCATCAGACTTTGTACAGAGTACCTTGCTTAAATCAATCACCGGATGGCAAAGCATCTTTCCCACCTCCCTCAGCTGACTTTTCCTCAGCATAGTATAACATGGAAAGACTTTTTAAGCAATCTACACGCCCATCTAATCCTCTTTTTTATTTGTGGTTTTCGAAGATGAGTAGGAACTCTTTTCTTCCGTCTTTTTCCCGATTTTTTCATCCACCGTACTGGAAACCAGCTTCGAAAGAGTATCAGAATAACCTCCGTTTTTCGTATAAGTTGCCCCTTTCGACTTTGACGCGGCATTAGCCGCTTCTTTACTGATATTCTCTGCTTTTTGAGCAATTTTATCGGCAAAAGAACCATATCCGGTAAACAAAGACTTTAAAGTAATGACATCAGCCTCTTTAAAAGCTTCCTCATCCAATTCCAGCTTATTTCCTTTACCTATGGTGATGCCTGCCTTTGAAAGAAGATTTTGGGCTTTATCTGTTATGTTCGTCATCCACGCTGCATTACGAAGCAAATTTTTTGTATCAGAACTGCCCATTTTATCCACAAGAGAATTATAATTATCAATAAATGATTTTACCTTTTTGGTAATATTATCCCAGTCATAGTCTTCTACTTCGATTTCCTCCCCGGTTTCCTCGTCTATTTCTTTAAATTTCTTTTTTTCCCAAAGGGAAGCATCGTTTAAAGCGTCCGCAGATTTTTTAAGGGCATCTGCTCCTGATCTCATAAGCGTCAGTTTTTGCGGAGAATCCCCCGACGTTGATGCTTTTGCCGCATTCTGCTGTTCATAATATGCCTTCATCAGCTTTCCATAACTTCCGTTTTTAAGAGAAGCATAATCGGAAAGCAGGCTGCCGGAAGAATTGGCAGTCCCACCCAAAAGAGCAGAAAAATCATAACCAGTATCATAGTTTGCAAAATTTGTATAATCATTAAAATTAATCGATGACATATGCTCCACCTCCTATAATCGAATATCTACCGATGTATATGTTACTTCCGTTGATGCTGCCGTGCTTTCGGATGGTTGTGTACTGACGATCTTTTCCGTATCTTTTCCTTCTGTACCCGCCGTCTGTACACTCTCGTTGTCTGTCTTTCCAATCTTGTCGTCCAACATTCCTTCCTTGTGGTCTGTCTTTCCCGTCTTGCTGTCTGACTTTTCTTCCTCGCGGTCTGTCTTTGCCGCTTCTTCCAATGTCTTATTTGCTTCGCTTAACGTATGCATCTGTGAAGCAGTTGCTTTCAAGGCATTCTCTTCTAATTCAGCAAGATCTTCTTCTTGTTTTTGCGTATCAACGCCCCTTTTCTTATCCATTTCAATTTCAAACTTTAAAACCCTTGCTGTTCCTTCCAAATTTGTCGCCATGCTCCCTTGGACTTTTGCCTGTTTCATGGAACTGTCGGCAGAGATCATCGCTGTCATACCTGCCTGTGAAATTCCCGTGCTTTTACTTCCCGCCTTTGTCTTTCCTGCTTTTTTTGTACCGCCAAGCAGATCGTCCATAGAAGAACCATTTGCCTGCTGTTTTTTTGAACTGTCCATAGCGGCTCTGCGCTGCTCCATCTGGTGCTGTCTTAACTGCGTATTCAGGTCACTGATCTGCTGCTGTATTTCCTGCCGCTTCTTCATTTTTTCCTCTAACGACAAATTCTCATTAGAAGAAAGTTCCTGCATCTGCTTCTGTGCGTTGGCAATCTGGCTCTGAATATTCCGGCTGTAAGAATCCGTTGCCTGATTCATTCCCATCTGCCCCATTTGTGTGTTTGCTCCACCAATCCCGTTAATTGTCATTTTCTTAGTCCTCCTTGACATGATTTGGGTATTATCAATTATTGTTTCGGAGCTGAATATCACAAACTAAACAGATATGCAGTGAGCCGACCTTTTTCTGCTGTGAAGCCTATAAAAAAGCGCCGCCCGGCAGCGGCACTTAATAAGAATGCTTCCATAAGAGGCTTTTTCTGTCACTCCATCATAAGCATAATACTGAGACAAAATTCATCATCTTTTAAATCAATAGCGATATCTCCAGAATATTTTCTTGCCACCATACGGATATTGGCAAGTCCATAACCATGGGTTTGCCCATAACCCTGACCATCCCATTTTTCTTTTGATGTAAGCGGCAGATCGCTTTCTTTATCCCATTGCAGCTGTCCGGTGAAGCTATTACTAATTTCAATCATAAAGGCATTATTCCTATGATAAGAAAGAACAGATACAAAAGCATTATGATTCTTATCTGTATAATCCAATGCGTTCTGCAGGGCATTATTCAGTATCACGCTTAAGTCAAAAGCGTTCACTTTAGAATCTGTAGGATAATGAAAATCTGTTTCAAAATGAATGTGCCTTTTTTCAGCTTCCCTCTGCGCTTCCTGTAAAATCACATCGGTGACCGGATTCCCACTGCTGACCCTACCTGCCGCTTCCGAAAGAGCTTCTCTTAGTTCTTCGCCATAAGCTTGGGCTTCCCTCGCTTGGTTACCGGCATAAAGTCTTTCCAACGTAATGAGGTGGTTTGTCATATCATGCTTAATGCGGCGGATATTCTGATATAGATCTTCCACCTGTTCAATATGCTTCTTCGTATTTTCTAATTGAGCTGCAAGCAGCTCGTTCTGTAGCTTTTCCCTCTGCCCTGCCTTAATATTCTGGTACAGCACGATCATTACTACGATCGTTACCACTGCTACCGCATAATAAAACAATGATAAAAAATCATAAACGGCCAATGGATACCCCTTATCTTTCATATACCATCTACGATAGTACCATATGATCTCATACCCCGCCAATCCCATAAGAGAGGGAATGATCATCACAAACAGTTCCTTTCTCGACATTTTTTCAAATTTATATTTATAGCTCTTTGAAATACACCATATACTGATGATCATAAACCCGAATTCCAACATCAGAAAAATGATGCATACTCCAACATACAAAGCAAACCACATCTTTTGATGTGTCAGCATATACTCTGTACTTCCAGCCAGATGATACAATCTGTCGTATAAAATTTCAGCCATTGCATATACAAACTCGCGCAAAACAAAAAAGGTTACTGAAAGAAATATCTTCTGCTCATAATTCTTCCGCTCTATCAAGCACATTACAAGAAAAGCCACAAAAGCACCTATCCCGTATGCCATAACAGACCCGAAAACCAGTGGCACAAGATATAATTCCAACATGGTAAGAATGTATATTATTCCTACACAAAGCACTCTTTTACTTTGATCCATAAACGGCTTTATAAGCCGCCAAAAACAATATCCTGCGATCAGATTCTCCATGATTGGCATAATATAAAAAATGTTTTCCGCATAAACATCTAACTGTTCCATCTGCTTTTTCCCTTTCTTTGGTTATACCGCAAATAAGATTTTACAAAATCCCTGTAATTCTGCTTTGCCATAAGCGCCTGTCCTTTTTGCAGATAAATAGTTGTGGCGTCATATTTTCTGATGAAATTAAAATTAACAAGATACGCCCTGTGTGGACGATAAAAGTCCTCTCCTGCCTTTTCATGCAAGTCTTTCATTTTTCCATAATATTCAATATCTTCATGTGTAGTATGAAGTATTACTTTTCGATCAAATACTTCCGCATAAATGACTTCCGCCAGATGAACAGTCACATGCTTTCCGCCTGACATAATCATAAGGTTCTTGTTTCCCTGATCGAAATCATCTGCGTTCCTGCTTTTTCTCTCCTCAAACTCCCTGATTGCATTTCCTAAAACTTCCTCAAATTTATTATCTCCAAAAGGCTTTACCAGATAATGGAACGCTCCCACATCAAATGCCTGAAATACAAAATCCTCCAAAGCCGTCACAAAAATGAGAATTGTATATTTGTTTTTTCTGCGCAGTTCTCTTGCTGTTTCCATGCCATTCTTCCCAGACATCTGTATATCAAGCAGCAGAATGTCTGGCTCCGCATCTGTTAATAGCAGCTCCTCTCCCGACTGATACAGTAACAGATCTGCTTCCGGATAAAGTCTCTCTATCTTTTCCGCAAGCATATTCCTGATTTCTTTTTCATCATCACATACTGCAATCCTCATTTTGATCCTCCATTCTGTAACTGCCTTGTGCAACTAATAGCTATTTCTTAAAGATTATATCGGAATTATATTGATACTACAAAGAAAGGTCACCAGTTGCCCCAGTGACCTTGTGTTATATGATGCCTATCAAATCAATAGATCGATCCTCTTGTATTTGAACGGTTGTGATGGAAGCTGTTCCTGCGCTAAGGCGCTTTCTGATACAGCATCCGATAAACTGTCTGCATTGTCCGGATTTTCCTGCGAAAGTCCTTCCTGTAGATCTATTTCTGTTACTTCTTCGGTCAGTTCCTCTGCTAATTGGGAAAGATCTTCCATGATTTCGGTCAATACACCCTCTCCCTCATCGGTTCCAAGCGCTTCCTCCACCATTTCCTCACGTCTTTCCTCGGCAGTCTTAGGCTCCAATTTCTCTGCTTCCTCAGCAATTTTCTCGCCGATCTCTTTTGCCTCGTCCATAGCATGCCGCATCTGTTCCTGATTATACTGCATCTTGACAGCAGCAATCTCATTCTCATAGGAATCTAATTTTTCCAGTTTTTTCGCAATATCCTCAAGGGTACTGCATTCCATATTTTTCAGATTTTCCTTTTGTTTTTCCCAAAATTCAATCTGCCCTGCCGCCTTTTGCTGACGCTCTGATTTCTCCTGTGCGCTTTTCAGTGCGGGTTTGTGCATTAACGATAAATTTCCAGCAAACAGGGAACTGCCCTTATTTGATTCTGTATTGAACATTGTAATATTCATAAAATCACCTTCCGTTTATACGTTTATATTTTACACCTTCTCTTTTTCCACCTATTCTCAACTATTGTTTCGGAGCTTAATATCAAAAACTAAACTGATATGCGGTGAATCGACCTTTTTCTGCTGTGAAACTCATTACCGCTTCATAAAATCTATCGGCAGACGTGCCTGCTTTCCAAATCCGAACTGCACAAAATGACTATTTTTTGCACAAATTAACTGAACAGACCTTTTCAAATCCCCAATATAAGTAAAGCCCTAATACAGCATTAAAACCTGTAGCTGCAAATACACTGAAACGCTCCGGAATACCAAAATACTCCCTCGGGACAATATTGGTCCCTATTGCTCCTGCAAACATCAGAAGCAACGCCATGGTCGCCCAAACTGCCAAAGACCGGTATTTCCTGTTCCTATATCCGCCTATCATGATAATAATAAGAGAAACGATTGAGAGCAGCACCACAAGTACCGTTACAACATAAATGTGCATCATATCTTGAAATGCTCCTGCATTGCCACTGTCCGATAACGGAAACATTGCATATCCTACATTCGATATCCAGTTCATAATAGCAAAAAGATAAATACCTATGCGAAGTGTTTTTGTCAACTTATCTTGAATAAATACGCAAACCATCGTAACAGAAACGATACCGCACACACTATACAAGGACGAAAGTTGTTGCCATAGCATTTTAGAAGGCGCACTACTGGCACTTAAATCACTTACAGCCTGTGCCATCCAGTTATAGCCGGGATAAGCAAGTGGAGCAAAAATGACCGCAGCAGTATAGGAAAGCAAAGCTACCACCCCTAAAAGTCCTAATCTGTTAATCAATGTTCTTTTCATCATTCATACCTCGTATTGTTTGCAAAACCATTTTATATAATTTTGTATCATATCCTGTGCAACAGGTTCGCCTGAACAAGAACAGTCAAATTGATAATCCATCATGGCATGAATTGTCAGAGCAAAAGAAGCCGCGGCCATATCAATGCCGTTAATGCTGATTTTCCCATGTGCCTGTAAGGCATAGAAAAGGTTCTTTGTTGCAATTATCATTCGCCTTGTTTCCTCTGCCATAATTTTAGCTGCATTGGGATTGATTGCCCTTTCTGAATAGATTACTTTATAAAACAGGAACATTTTTTCGCCACTATTCATATTCATATAATTTATTACAGTTTGATTTAATGCCTCTTCCATACTTTTATCTTTGACAAAATCTCCATAGTCAATGTCTGTTAAAGATAACGCTTCCTTTGATTTATCTCTGAAATACTGATACATCGCCGCAATGATCTCATCTTTTGATTTGAAATGATTGTATAATGACGGCTTCCTGATTCCAATTTTTTCTGCTATCTGTGCCATAGATACATTGCTTAGTCCATTCTCTGCTGCGAGCTCTAAAGTGACAAGCAAAATCTCTTCTTTCCTGTTCATATTTTTCCCCTAATGCTACTTTTTATTAGTAATTGTACTACCGATTGTTAGTTTTTGCAAGTTGATTTTATAAGTAAATGATGAAAAGGGAACCAGCATGTCTGCCGATTCCCTTTTATTGTTTAGCGCAAACGTCGCTTATACGGTTTATCGAATTATGATTTTGCGTGCAGCATTGATGCCGATCTTATAAGGCAGCGGTCTGAGTTCACGATCGGCTTCCTTTAGTTTTTCACGGATATTGATATGCTGCGGGCAATGTTTTTCACACTGTCCACAACCAACACATTGCGATGCAAAACTGGACTCTTTGCGCAGTCCCATGTTCTGAGCAAACTCAAAGCGGGCAGAAGACTTTTTCTCCATATACATCAGATTGTAATAATAGAAATTGCCCGGAATATCCACTCCCTTGGGACAAGGCATACAGTACCTGCAGCCCGTGCAGCCTACCTTTTCCCGTTCACGAATGATCTGCTTGATCTGCTCAACGATCTCCATATCTTCTTCTGTCAAATGTCCCGGCCCGGCCTCTGAGGCGATGCGGATGTTCTCATTCACCATATCCTCAGAATTCATGCCGGAAAGCACACAGG
>CAMWHY010000144.1 GCA_947174185.1 uncultured Lachnospiraceae bacterium
AATTATTACTTTTCTTACCAAGAGAATCCTCTTGACGATACAGTTCATACTGCCCGTCACTCATCGGCAACAGTCGCCTATTTGCAGCGGAGATAATCCCGTCAAATCCTGCAGCCTGTATATACTGCTCCAGCGTAATCTTTCCGTTTCCAGTTGTGCCTTTAACCAGCTCATAAAGCCGCTTACAGATTCCATATTCTTTACATGCTTTTTCTAATTCTTCTCTCCTATCAAGAATACTCTTCTGTTTTTCTTCATTCGTACCCATTCTGTTTTCACTATTGTTACAATTCTTTCTGATTAAATCTACCTTTGCACTCTTCTCATCACATACAGCCTTCAATGCTTCAATATCTATAATCTTTTTCCCTTTTGCATCAGACTTAGCATCCGAAAGCTGTTTCTTATTAGTTGCAACAGCCTGATTATACTCATTAACCACTTTGTCCGACGATGCGATATCATCTTCATCCACAACATATATTCGCATTTCCTCTGCAGAAGAGAATCCATTTGCACTGACTTCTTTATCCAACTTCTTTTTTAAAGCTTCTTCATCCTTTTCCTGCCGTTTCAGACTGCCTTTCAATGTCTTTAGCTCTGACTGGGCAGCGGTAACATTGTCATCAGCTTTTTTCTTTTCTTCCTCTGCCTTCGTGATATAATCTATTATTTTATTTTTCTTCGTCTCCGCTTGGTTTCTTTCTTTTTTTGCCGTTTCCCAATCCGGGAAGCACAATTTCTCAAGCGTCTTTAATGTGGCTCTCGTTTCCGCCAGTTCCCGTTCGATATTTAGCTTGTTTACATCTAGTTCCTTTTTTTTCAAATTGAGATTCTCTGTTTCATCTCCCTGTGCATTTTCGAGATCTTTTTCAGCCTTCTTAAGTGCCTTGCAATCCTTATCAAGTGAATTACATTTTTTAATATTCTCCTTTGACATCGTCTCAACCTGCGTTTTTGCTTCCTTTACTACCTTGATCAGTTCCTCGAGAGACTCTTCCTCCAAATCCATGTCCATAAGCGGAGTTTCAATGCAATCCAATATAGTTGTCCTAAGCTGCCCCTCGAATTCTTCCAACGATGTCCTTGCTTTTTCTGCTTCAGTATTTGCATTGTTCTTTTTCTCTTGAAGCTCAGACTCTTCTTCTTGAAGTTTTTTAAAATCATCTTCTGAAATTGAAGCCTCTTTAAGCTTAGCTGGCTCTGGATGATGCACGGATCCACACACCGGACATTTCTCTCCTTCTACAAGTTTTCTCGCTAAAATACCAGCTCTACTATCTTCAAGAATACGCTCAGCCTCCTCTCTCCTGCCGCTCGCTTCTTCATATTTGTCACGTGTATCTATAAATGCTTTCTGTTTTTTAGAAAGAGCCTTTTTCCTTTTTTCTCTTTCCGGAATCTGATTGTCTATTATTGAAGCTAAATCCGCCAAAAGCTCCGTTAACTTTTCACTCTCGTTTTTTGCCTCTATCAACTCAGCCGGCTTGCCTCTTAATTCCTTAACCGTCTTATTAAGGGCTTTTATTTTCTCCTTAAGAGAAGTTTCTTTTTCTTTTAAATCTACTTCTTCTGCGCTAATATTTTTATCGAGTTCTCCAAGTTCTTTTAGCTTTTCTTCGAGTTCCTCTTTTTGCTGATACTTCGGTTCCTCATCATCAATCCTGCTTATCGTCTGTTTTAATTTGTCAACCTCCGACTCCAGTTTTTTGGCACCATCCAGTGCTTCTTCAGCCAGCTTTACAGCTGACACAGCCGTCTCCAAATTTGATTTTGTTGTTTTAATCTGCTTTATAGTCAAAGAGACCTCATTACACTTTTCAGTCCACAAATCATAAGACGGTTTCACATTACGAGTGGCTTTCTTTCGTTTGTCCAAAAGCAGGCTTATTCCATAAATTTCCGTCTTTCTTTTTTCAATCTCCTCTTTTTCCTTTTCAAGTTTATCTCTTTTCTCAATGAAGCTGTTATTGGTCTTAGCCTGCGCAAGCTCCTCTTGGTTCTTATTTAGCTCCGCCTCCTCTTTTTCCAAATCTGCTTTAATGCACTTTAATCTTTCTCTGTCTGACAAAATCAGACGCTCCATTATGTCTAAGATTTCATCTAGATTCCATGCACTTCCGGATCGTCCTGCCCTGCCCTTAAGATCCTCCAGTTCGTCAAAAAGCTCATCTTCTTCATTTGCCGACACATCCTCAAAATGCTGAATAATACTGTCTTCAGCCTTTGCCTTAATCTTGTAACTTGCATCCATTCGATCTTTCAATTTATACTCTATATTTTTATAGCCGTTCGTCAAAAAAATGGTACGTAGTATCTCTGTTCTTTGATCCGTTTTAGCATTCAATAGATCCCAAAATTCCCCTTGCGCTATCATCACAATCTGTTTAAACTGCTTCTCATCGATGTGCAACAATTCCTTTACGGCATTATTAACCTGAGTCAATCCCTCTATCGGTGCCTGCCCCTCTTCATAAAGAATCGCCTTTTCCTTCTCTAATATCACACCAGAGCCACGTTGTTTTTGCCTTTCATAAGACGGTTGTCTCCAGACATGAAATTCACGCCCCTGATGTGAAAAATAAAAGTCCACATAGCTCTGAGCAGAATCCCTAGCGTATTCGCTTCTTAGATTTTTCGTATCCCTATATGTTCCACTGGTCGTTCCATATAATGCAAAACTTATAGCATCAAATATCGTAGTTTTCCCCGTACCAGTGTCCCCGGATATTAAAAACAACCCCTTTTCTTCAAAGGCATCAAACTCTATTTCTGGAAGCTTCCCCGCATAGGGACCAATTGCGCTTATAATCAGTTTAATCGGCTTCATTTATAACACCTGCCTCTCGTGCTGCTGTCCTAATTACATCCATTTCTTCTTCTGTAATCTCACAACCATAAATCAGTCTGTAAAAATCTCCGATCAGCTCAGGGAATGATTTGTTTTCGGCAATTCTGCTAATATCCACCTGCTCAATCTCTCTTGTATGTGAATTGTCGTAATCAATTCGAACTGTATTCGGATATACCTGTTGGAATACTCCCATTGCGTCATTGATGATATCCTCATCTGTCAATGTTGCATAAATGAAATCATCCGGTGCTTTTACATTCTTTTTATCCAACAGCTCCTTCAACGTCCCCTTTATGTGTCTCATGTTCCTCATCGGCTTTAAGGGAACAAGCTCTATCTTAACCATTTCCTCTGCTGATACTGTAATAAGAGGAACCGACTTCTCATTATTCGCTTCGCTAAGGGAATATTTAAGAGGAGAACCTGAATATCGAATTTCATCTCTTCCAACACTCTGAGGAGAATGAATATGACCTAATGCCACATAGTCAAAATCATCAAAGCAGTCATATCCAATTTTTTCAACCATACCTACACTCTGTGTTCCAATGCTTTCAGAACCTGCAAGTGCGGGGTCCTCTCCCTTCCCTGCAACAAATTGATGTGCCACCAGAATATTCTTATTTTTTTTATTTATGAGCGTGTTTTTTATAATGGTTCGAACAGCATCATCGTAACTCTCTATATCCTCATCTGGGAAATAATGCCTTACCTGAGAAGCTTTTACAAACGGAAGCATGTATATATCAATCTCTGTATCTCCATTAACAAAGCTCTGCTTATGAAGTGTTCCGGCAAAGACAGCCGATATGAATATCTGATTAGATGCAAACAGAGTGCTTCCGTAATTCAAACGATCATCCGAATCATGGTTTCCACTCACTATAAATACCTTTATTTCTTTTTTTGCCAATTGAATCAGAAAATAATCCAAAAGCCTTGTAGCCGCCTCACTTGGAACAGATTTATCATACACATCCCCAGCGATAAGTACACCGTCTATGGATTCTTTATCTGCGATATATAGAATCTGATCAAGGATATACCTCTGATCCTCAATCAAATCAAAATCACTCAGTGTTTTTCCTAAGTGCAAATCTCCTAAATGTAGAAATTTCATACTTTTCCTTTCTGCTCCGCATGCTTGTTTCATTAAACATCCTGTTGTATAATACTTTCTCTGTGAATATCCGAAATCAACTGTCTGCACTCATTCTGAGCCTCTTCAAGAAGATTATATGTATCCGACTTATTCTTTCAAAGTACACTAATATCAAAAACTTGCTTGTCTATTTTTTTGATCCGTTTACGGCAATTCTCGTTAAGCACATCATTAATTGTCATATAACTTGAACTGGCTACTTCTGTTCCAAATATAATTTTTCAAACAAATAGCTTACCTTCCAACTATTCGTTCAAAACGTCTACCCAAAATGTTTCTTCAAAAATACTATTAATCTGTCCGATACTCTGTCCATGACAATTCCTCCTTATTGCCTTACGACTGTTGCGGTATCCGTCAAATGTTCCTGCAAGCATTACATTTTCCTAATTAATTACGTAAATAACTTTTATGACCAAAGAACGGACAACTCTAAAGAGAGAAGGCTACTTACACCAGAATTATGCGCCTGAACCACCTACCAATTCTGCAAGATTTCGCTGCATTTTTACATTTTTCTTATATTTTATCATATAATCACTTATTTTTCCATGAAAAAAATGACAATTCGTCATTAATACAAACTGTCACGTTACCTTTTCCTTTATCTGTTTTAACTTACATTGTGCTAGCACCATGTATTACTACACACAAATATTATAACGATACTTTATAATTTCATTACTATCTTTTCTAACAATACGAACTATCAATACAGGAAAATTTTCTGAACCACCCACTCCCCCTGTTACTTTACGATTCTCTTTCCCAACAAAAACCCAAAAGCCTGAATCATCTAATTCTCTTAAAATTTCAGATAAATCAAAAGGCGTCATAATCCGATCATAAGGCTCCATAAAGAAATCCATATCAATCGCATCATCTAACTACTGAACAAAATCACCAAGCAATTTTGCTTCTTCTAATGTATCTGCTTGTTCATCATGAACTATTCTCAAAACACCATTTAAATAAAACAATATATCATTTCCAGTATTTGCTTTATGAAGCATTATATGTTGATAATTTCGTTCACGGTGCATTTTCACCGGTTCTTTACTTACTTTATCTTTGTCTTGTTGATTTTCTTGTTTTATATTTTTATACCAATTATCTCTATGCAAAATGAGTTCTTTTTCCAAAAATTTAATTCCCTTAGGATGTCTAGGATCTTATTGTCTTACCTCTGCATGGCAATCGAAACATAACGGTATAGCATTTTCAAAAGAATCATCTCCCCCATCCGCTTTTGCTTTTATATGATGTATCTCCATATTATTTCCACAAAATTTTTGACAAATACAACATGTTCTCCCACATGATACTAATGCTTTAATTTTTATATCTTCACTAAATGATATTATCTCCCTCTATGCTTTCCTTCCTTTTCTGCTGTTTCAGTTCAAACTGCCGCTATTTCTCTGCTTCCCGCTTTTCCAGGCTCATAGTCTTGCATTTAGTTTTTAACTGCTCCTGCTGTAATTTCGTTCCTATCCCAGTATTCTGCACCTGTTTCCGCGCATCACACTACACCCTCACTCCCTCCCGGATCTATTGCCAAGGTGTTACTAATTCATACATTTTGGGATCCATTTCTTATTTTCATGTTATTCTACAATATGTCCAGGCACACTACCCGCTGAATCGATAATCTGCTTAAGATTAAAATTATATATTCGTTCAGCTATCTGTTTTACATTCTCTGTAAGCCACATATATGCCGCCGTTCCCTTTTGATAGTCAGCTTCCGCATACATGTCAATTCTTCCATCCCTTATTAAATCATTAACCTGGTTAAAAGCTTTTGTGTTTCCTTTGGGATAAATCGCAAATGTTTTGCCTCCGTATTGCTTTAATATTGAAAATACTGGTATATCACTTGGACCGTCTGCAATGTAAATCATATTTGTAAACGGCACTCTCCTTTTATCTCTATCAATCTTGCTATTAACATCAATTTTAAATTTGTTAGATCCTTTATTAATCTCAAAAATCGCTCTCGTTTTAGATGTATTATCAATCATATATCCTATCTGATTAAGCGCCTCCTCGTTATCATCCCTCTCATCAATTTTTATATCTAAATTTGAGCGGATTGGTTTTTCTATAAATTCACACCCCCATATTCCATCTACATAATCGTTTATTTTAGAACCTTTTATCATTTCCGTTATTCCAGTACTTACTATGTAGTGCTCAACTTGTATCGAAAAGGTTTTGTATTTTTGCTCTTTCTCAACTATATCTTTCAGATCACGAAAAATTTCTGGTACCCCTGGATAAAATTCCAGCTCTTTTCCAAATTCTATTAATTTTTTATTATTTAGCCCTTTAAATATGCCTTGATTAATACATGTAATAATATGATTTAAATATATAGTATCCTTATTTACTCTAATCCCCTTATTAGCATATTGCTCAGGCAATGCATCAACTTCATCCCAAAATTTTTTTGCGTCTATCTCATATTCTTTAAAAATCGGATCTTGCATATAGCCTAGTATTAAAGTTTTATCAAAATCCCAAATCACCGCTATAATATTTTGTTCCATAAGAAGTCCCTCCACTTTTCATTATAAAAATCTCAGAAATATGATTCGTCAAACAAAACATTAATTATATTTTACATATCGCGATTTCATTAACTGTTTTCTTTCTCATAAAATACTGTTTAAGCCGAATAATATCATCTATTTTTCCAATTTTGTATAATTCATTATTTTTGGTGCATGCACAAGGGAAAACATTTCCTTCAAAGGTAACATATGCTAATTTACTTCCAGCTTGACACCCTTGTGCATCTCTAAATGGTCTACACGGCAAAATATCAGAGCAACTAGATGCAGTAACTTTAATATTTTTATATATATTAACATTTTTCAAAACGAATTCACAATATTCTTGTTCAGTCAATCCAATATCTGACCAATAATTTTCTGCCCTTCCATGATTAATTAATTTTAATAGGCGTACTTCAGTACACCCAAGCGAAGAAGCCATCTCTATTATATGACAAATGTCATCTGGATTTATATACTTAATAACAAGATTGA
>CAMWHY010000145.1 GCA_947174185.1 uncultured Lachnospiraceae bacterium
GGCAAGATATGAGTACGCTCCCAAGCTTCCGGGAATGCTCAGAAACGGTATTGCAGAAATCTGCGTTAAGGAAGGCGCTGAGACATCAAGCGTAGCTGATCAGGACAAGATCAAAGCCCTCTTCCCAAACACATATGGAAAGAAAGAAATTACCTTTGCAAAAGGTCAGAATACAGCCCCCGCTAAAAAGCAGGTTGTAGGCGTTATCCTTTCCGGCGGACAGGCTCCCGGCGGACACAATGTTATTACAGGTCTTTACGATGCCTTAAAGGCAACGAACAGCGACAATGTTCTTTACGGTTTCAAAGGCGGTCCCAGTGGACTTCTGGAAGATGATTATGTAATCTTTGACGACGCATTCATCGATCAGTACAGAAACACAGGCGGTTTTGATATCATCGGCTCCGGCAGAACAAAACTGGAAACGGAAGCCCAGTTTGCCGTTGTAGAAGAAATGGCTAAAAAACATGGACTTACTGCTATCGTTATCATCGGTGGCGATGATTCCAATACAAACGCTGCTGTTTTGGCTGAATACATGGCAGCCCACAACACAGGCGTTCAGGTGATCGGTTGTCCTAAGACGATCGACGGTGACTTAAAGAATGAAGATATTGAAGCTTCCTTCGGTTTCGATACCGCTACAAAAACCTATTCCGAGGTAATTGGCAATATCGAAAGAGATGCCAACTCCGCAAAAAAATACTGGCATTTTGTAAAAGTTATGGGACGTTCCGCTTCCCACGTGGCTTTGGAATGTGCACTTGAGACACAGCCCAACATCTGCCTGATCGGCGAGGAAGTTGCAGCCAAGAAAATGTCTCTTTCCTCTATTGCCAGCTATATTGCTGATTCCGTAGAAAAAAGAGCAGCTAACGGCGACAACTTCGGTGTTGCTATTATCCCTGAAGGTATCGTAGAATTTGTTCCTGAATTCTCAGTACTGATTGCAGAAATCAATGAACTTCTTGCAGGAAGCAAAACAGATACTTTCAATGCACTTCCCAGCTGGAATGAGAAATATGAATTTATCAAAAACGGTCTTACTGCGGAATCATTTGCTGTATTTGATATTCTTCCTACAGGCATTCAGCAGCAGCTCTTCCTTGAAAGAGATCCTCACGGCAACGTTCAGGTATCCCTGATCGAGTCAGAAAAATTATTCTCAGCGCTTGTAAAAGATGAGCTTGCCAAGAGAAAAGAAGCAGGTACCTACAAGGGTAAATTTAATGCGCTTCATCACTTCTTTGGCTATGAAGGAAGATGTGCATTCCCTTCCAACTTTGACGCCGACTACTGCTACTCTCTCGGTTACAATGCATTCATGCTGATCTCTTATGGTTATACAGGATATCTTTCCAAAGTATCTAACCTGTCCAAACCTGCTGACGAATGGATCGCAGGCGGTATGCCTATCACCAAGATGATGAACATGGAAAGAAGAAACGGGGAAGACAAACCGGTTATCCGCAAAGCCTTAGTGGAACTTGACGGCGCACCATTCAAATATTTTGCAGCACACAGAGATGCATGGGCTGTTGAGACCGCATTCACCTATCCTGGCGCTATCCAATATTATGGTCCTTCCGAGGTATGTGATATTACAACAAAAACTCTTGCTCTTGAAAAGGGTACCATGTAATTTAGAATGATCTGAAACCTACGGGTAAGACAAACCCCATATGCCGGCTCCTCCGGTATATGGGGTTCATTTTATATATATTGAAATCTATTATAGTATAGTCACAAAGTATGATTTGTGTATTGATCTTATGATGCCATCAGAAGATATACGAAATAACCGATATAAGCCACGAGCATCAAAATTCCGAATCCCCGTTTCAGCTTATGGTCTTTGTTCAGAACCCCGATCCACAGCAGGAGCGCCGTTACTAATGCTACAATATTGTCGATCAGGAAATTCGTAGTTTCATTTCTATACGGCAGCGGTGTAATCGTTGCAGCAGCTGCCAGAACAAACAGAATATTAAATATATTGCTTCCAACGATATTACCAATCGCAATATCCGCTTTTTTCTTTGCCGCAGCCATTGTGGAAGTAATCAGCTCCGGCAGGGACGTGCCAAATGCTACAATCGTTAAACCGATCAGCTTCTCTGTCATGCCAAAGCTCTTAGCCACATAACTTGCAGAGGATACCGTCACATCAGAGCCAAGTACAATAGCGGCTCCTCCCAGCAGCACCCACAGGATCAGCTTCCACATCTTATCATTTTCATCCGCACCTTCCACATCATCGACGCCCCCCTGACCTTTCTTCGCCATATTCAGAAGATAGATTATAAAACATGCCATCAATCCCAGCATGATGATACCGTCAACTCTGCCCAGCGCCCCGTCAAAATATCCCATGACCAGAACAAATGCCGTAATCACAATAACAAAAGGGATCTCAAGATTTCTTGTGGATTTCTGTACGGCAAGGGGACAGATGATCGAAGAAATGCCCAAGATCAGTAAAACATTCATAATATTGCTACCCATAACATTACCAATGGCAATATCAATACTTCCACCGCTTAATGCCGCCGTAATACTGACCGCTGCCTCTGGCGCGCTTGTCCCGAACGCTACAATTGTCAGTCCAATGATCAACTGTGGAATCCCTAATTTATCCGCAATCTTACTAGCACCATCTACAAACCAGTCCGCTCCTTTGATCAGCAGGACAAAACCAAATACCAAAAAAACTGCCTGCAGCAGAATATTGTCTGCCCAAGCATCATCCCCATACAGCTTTAATAAAACACCTATAACAATCAATACGATCTTGACCGCCATCCCGACCGCTTCGCCTGAACCGGTCTTCTTTTCCGTTACTGCTGCCTTTTCACTCATCTTTTTTATCCCTCCCTAGCACATATATCTATCATAACAAATTCCATCTCCAAGGAAGCGCTGATGAAATCACCATTTCCCTATATGATCTTACAGGAGCATCCGATCCCCAGTCCTCCCGGCCCAATATGGCAGCAAAGCCCTAGCGGCAGATCGCCATATAAAACCTCTTTCCCCGGAAAAAACTCCCTGATCTCTGAAAGCCATGAGTCCGTCGTTTCCTGATCTGCACTGGATGCTGCCAGAAGATAGAGATCATCTCTGTCATAAAACTCTTTGAACGTATTTTCCATCTCATTTTTCATTGCAAGCAGCATCTCTATCCTTGCCTTCTTCATTCCCCGGCATTTTTTATAAACGTCCAGCGTCCCCACGTCAAATTTTAGAACCGGTTTAATATTGAGGATTGTCCCCAAGGATGCTGCCGTAGAACTGATCCTGCCGCCCTTTTTCAGATACGTCAGATCCTCCACCGCAATATAGATCGACATCTTTGCCCTAAATTCCTCTAGCTTATTCTTGATCTCTTCCGCGCTGTATCCTTTCTGTACCATCGCAAGGGCGTCTAAAACCGAACGATATAAAAGAACGGATACCCGGCCATTGTCAACCACATGGACTCTACCCTGATAATCGTCCTCCTGCGCCATCATCATAGCTGTACTGCAGGAACCACTGAGTCCGCTGCTGATGGGGATATATACAATCTGTTCATACTCCTTTAACGCCTCATCCCAAAGCTCCATCACGCTTGCAGGCGAAGGCTGTGAGGTACTAATCTCCATGCCGGCAGCCATCTTCGCAAAAAACTCCTGCCTTGACATCGTCGGAATCCTCTCCTCGGATAAATTTGCCTGTTCCGTGCTTCCAGCGCCGGAAGCCTCATCCGTATCATCCAACCCTTCATAACAACATTCTTCGCCAACATAAAAAGGCATGGGAAGCACCTTTACTCCCAATGTCTTAGCAATCTTCTGTGTAATTCCGCTATGGCTGTCTGTAACAATTCCTACTGGCTGCATGGTTCCTCCAAACACGTCCATTATCTTTTAATATTATAGCACAATGAAACAAAATTAAAAGGGTGTTTGTAAGGTTTTCACAATTTCTGCCGCCTCCTTCACCGAAATGCAATTGCCCCTCAATGATGGCCGCCTCCATGACCAGACTGATGATGACCCCCGCTGTTTTCTCCATGACTGTGCTCTCCAGTCTGGGTGCAGCCTTCTACCCCGCAGGAGTTATGGGTATGACTCTCCACCTGCGTACAACCCGCCACCCCGCAGGAGTTGTGCGTATGACTCTCCACCTCTGTACAGCCTGACACCCCACAATTATGGTATGCGTGCCCATCATCTGCACTGTGGGGGTAACAGTATTCCCCGTTGTGCATATGCGTTTCTGTTTCCGTACATCCCGCTATACCGCATATGCTATGGCTATGTTCTCCAATCTGGGTGCAACCGTCAATTCCACAAAGACCATGGCTGTGCTCCCCTGCCTGGGTGCAGCCCGACACCCCACAAGCATACATCACTTCATCTGCCTGAACTATGCTATCAACCTCTGTCTGCATCGTCTTCTCATTCTCGGCTTGTAACGTGTCCGCAATCTCCGCCTGCTCCGCGCCCTTGATTTCCACTGAATTTTTATCCATCGCATAAATTGAAACGATACCACCTGATATCATCGCAATCGCCACAAACGCAATGACCGCTATTACTTTTTTCATTTCCATTCTCCTTAGATGCCGCAATATGGCTGATGCCGCATTATGGCTGATGCCGCATTATGGCTGATGCCGCATTATGGCATCTTATGTGCCCGCTTTATAATATTTTAGCATAGCAAATTTTTCTTGGCTTCCGTCAGAATAGACAATTCTTTTCATCAAATAACTTGAAACTCTTTCCATTTTCCCGATTTCTGACGCCAGATAAAAATAACCGCACGGATTACCCAGTCACAGACCATGGCAATGGCAATCCCGATCACGCCCATGTTAAGGACAATCCCCAACAGATACGATAAATACAGCCGTCCTGCAATCGTGGAGAGAACCGAAACATACATCGTAAATTTCACATCCCCTGCTGCCCGGAGTCCATTGCTAAGCGCACCGGAAAAAGGAAAAGCAACGGCATTAAATATGTTATGGATCAGTACCAGCCAGATCACAAGCTGTTTTGTCTGCGGCTCCAACGCATAAAACCGCAGGAATAAGGGCGTAAACAGAAATATCAGCAAATTCCATACAGAGGACAGCAAAAGCGTTATCTTTGATAATTTTGCAAAATAATAATCTGCCGCCTCCGTATCCTTATTTCCCATGCACTGTCCAATCACCGTGATAAAGGCCGGCCCCATTGCCACACCTGCCAACGCCGCCAAAGACCAGATGCTCTGTGCCACGCCGTTTGCCGCAATCTGATAAGTACCAAAGAGCGCAACAATACTGCTAAGCGCTACTTTCACTAATTGAAAAATCCCATTTTCCACCCCGTTTGGTATGGCAACGTTCCATATCTGTTTCAAACAATCGGTATCCCATTTGCAAATCCAACCGGATGTGTAAACCACTTCATTCTTTTTTCGAAAACATAGAACCGTAATGACGACAGCAGAAAATATCCTCGCAATCAAGGACGGCCATGCCACACCTGCCACCCCCGCTTGAAGTACAAATACTCCGATCATATTACCGACCACGTTAATGATATTTGACAGCACAGATATATACATGGTTACATTTGTTTTTCCAAGGCTCCGGTAAACCGCCGCACCGGAATTATAGATTGCAAGCGCTGGATAAGAATAGGCTGAAATTTTCAGATAAGTAACACAGGCATCCATGACAGAATCCTCCACCTTACCGAAGAGCAGCCGGAGCATCCCTTTATTTCCAGCCAGCACCACTACTGCAATCAGCATGGAAAAGACCGTTCCAAACATCAGCAGCTGGCTGGCTGACCTTCCTGCATTCTTAGAATCCTTTCTGCCGATATATTGGCTGATTACAACAGCTCCCCCAGATGCCAGAGCAGTGAACAGGTAGATAAAAATCGTGTTAAACTGATTGACCAGCGAAACACCCGATACCGCCGCTTCCCCTACATAACTGACAACGAGTGTATCCGCAATCCCTACAAGCATTACCAAAAGCTGCTCTAAAAACAACGGAATAATCATTTTCTGCAGATCTTTTCCTGAAAACGGCATCATTTTTTCTCCCATGCCATCACCTCCCTCATGGAAAAGCAGGATGTTACTCTGCTTCTATATCCAGTCCGAGGCCATTTACCCATTCTACAATTGTCTCATGGGAGCTTCCGCCATCCAAACGTGTACCTGAAAGCCATATGGCGCCATCTGTCAATTCTTCCAGATTGGTTGCACTGGAACCTACTCCGCTGCTGCCCGAAGTGCAAAAAGGCACGATTGTTTTTCCAGTAAAATCATAGCTTTCCATAAAGGTGCTGACAATCTTTGGCGCTTGGCCCCACCAGATCGGATAACCAATAAATACAATGCTGTACTGCTCCATATTTTCCACAGAACCGGAGATCGCCGGACGCGCTGAACTGTCATTCATCTCAATGGTGGAACGGCTGTTGTCATCGTTGTAATCCAGATCAGCGTCCGTATAAGGCTGCTCCGGTACAATTTCGTAAATATCAGCGGATAAACTGTCAGCAATGATTTCTGCCACACCTTCTGTTGTGTTCGTGGCGGAAAAATATACAACCAGAATTTTCTCATCTGCCTGCCCATTTTCTGTAGTAATTTCAGGAGTATCTTCATTACTTTCCGGTTCAGAGGTAACTTCTGGCAAAGTACTTTCCGGTTCGGGTGTAACTTCTGGCAAAGTATTTTCCGCAGAGTCATTTTCTGTGGGTGCAGCTTCCGTTGTATTCCCTGTATCAGCCGGTCTTTCTTCTTCTGTTTTTTTCTCTCCCCCACATCCCGCAAGAGAGAAAACCATCATAACGGTAAGCAAGATAACTACAATTTTTTTCATCGATTTTTCTCCAATCTTTACTTTCCCTTATTTAAAAATATAGGTGCAGAGAAAAAGCAAGCTGTGCTGTGCTTTTCTCTACACCTACATTATAAGGAAGTTTAACAATTATATCT
>CAMWHY010000146.1 GCA_947174185.1 uncultured Lachnospiraceae bacterium
GAATTTGAACACAAACTCCGGGGCTTGGTCAGGGCAAAAGACGGAAAAGGCTGGGTAGAGGGAAGAGAGCCATCGGCGAAAGTGATCGCTTATGTTCTCCCGTTAATGATCAATGAGGCGCTGGAGATACAGGCGGACGCAGATCAGGATTATCCGGTCAACAGGGTATCCAGAATCAGGATCATCAACGAAGTGGATAAAAGCCCAAGGGAGCTTGCAAGGATCATAACGGAAGAACTTGCTTATGCTATGGCCGTAAAAAAAAAGACAGTGACGAATATCAGCAGCAGGAAGAGGAAGAAAACGACATAACAATTGACTTTGACTATATCCGCGTAATGTGTAGAACCAAATTGGGATATACCGGCCGGGAAACGGGGCATATCAGGATCGGGCGTTTCGTTGCCGAGATGCTGATATATAAGCAGTCCTTTAATCTTGAAAAAATGGGGACGTATGTGGTAGATGACGGACATCTTGACGACATAGGAGATATGTTGCATGGAGACTAAGAAAATCGGCGCAAGCATTGTGCTGGAAGGAAATAGAGAATATAACCGCGCACTGAAAGAGATACAGGCGAATCAAAAAGAGCTTAAATCAGAGATGAATCTAACGACAGTGAGCTTTGCAGACCAGCAGAACAGTGCGGAAGCGCTTGCCGCAAAAGGGGAGGTGCTTTCAAAACAATATGAGGAGCAGGCAAAAAAGGTCAAAATTTATTCTGACGCGCTGGAAAACTCCAAGCGGATGGAGCAGGAGGCAGCTGATCAGGTTGACAAGCTGGAAACAGAGCTAAACGCTGCAAAGGACGCAATGCAGAAAGCAGCTGATACCACCGGAGTATATTCTGATGAGTACATGAAAGCATCGGCAAAGGTAGCCGAGCTAGAATCACAGATGAAAAAGGCAAATGACCAGCAGGCGGCAGCGGAAGCGTCCACAAAAAATTGGCAGACCTCACTAAATAACGCTAATGCGGATCTTGTAAAGCTAAATAAAGAGGTGGAACTGAACGCGAAATATCTTGATGAGGCAAAGAACAGCGCCACGGGAACTGCTAAAAGCATAGATGAAACAGGAAAGGTAATCAAGGAGACCGGGGAGGAGGCAGCAGAGGCGGGATCTTTGATCGGTCAGATATTTGGCGGTAATCTGCTTGCATCCGGCGCAGAGAAGCTGTTAGAGCTTTGTGGGGACGTTTCAAAGGAACTGATCGAATTGGGGACAAATGCGGCATATGCTGCGGACGAAATTGCTACATTATCGGTGCAGACCGGTATATCAACCGATACGCTGCAGGAATTGGAATACGCGTCAGAACTGATGGACACATCTGTTGACACGATAACCGGCGCAATGAGTAGAAACATAAAGGCTATGAATGAGGCGCGCGACGGTTCGGATAAATATGCAGAGGCATATGAAAATCTGGGAATCAAGGTGACGGATGCCAATGGAAATCTGAGGGATTCCGAAGAGGTATTCTGGGAAGTAATTGACGCACTTGGCGAGATTGATAATGCAACGGAAAGAGATGCCGTGGCAATGGAGCTTTTTGGCCGTTCTGCGCAGCAGTTAAATCCATTGATTCAGACGGGCGCGGATGGCTTTGCCAAGTTGGCGCAGGAAGCGAGAGATACAGGTTATGTTTTGGAAGAGGATACCTTGGAGGGGCTTCTGTCCGTATCGGATTCGTTGGAAAGAATGTCTAAAAAGACGGATGCGCTTAAAAGGCAGATCGGGGCAGAGGTGGCACCGGCAATTGAGGGAGCTGTAGAAAAGATCACCGATACGGTGGAAGAACATCAGGCAGAGATCATAGAATCCATTACAGAACTGATTGAAGGTGCAACGAAAGTCGTTGACTTTCTTCTCGATAATAAAGATGAGATTGAATTGTTCGGATCTACGACACTGGCGGTTGTCGCGGGCGGTTTTGTTTCGGTAGAAATCGCATCGGCAGGCGCAGCCATGGCAGAAAAAGGATACACGGCGCAAAGCGTAATATCAGCGGGAGCCGCCGCAGCTAGGGCGATTGCATCTAAAGGGTTAATCGCAGCTATGACGGAAGAAATAGCAACGCTTAACGCAGCGGCAACGGCAGCTCTTGGGTTCAATGCGGCATTATTAATCATCCCGGCAGCAGTGGCGGCAGTGGTGGCAGCAATCGGCGTTGGATATGCCAAATCTATAGAAGCAAATGCATTAAAGCCGACAGTGGAATTATCAGAGGCAAATATTGCATTGAGAGACAGCTTTCAGGCCGTGGTCGATCAACAGGCGCAGTCGGCACAAGCGAGAGCGACAGATCGGGAAAGCATAAAACTGAATGTGGATGCAACACATTCACTAATAGCAGAGTTGCGAGGACTACAGGATCAGAGTGAGCTGACGGCGGAAGAACAGGAAAGGCAGGCGGAGATCGTTAACCAGCTGAATACACAGTATCCGGAACTGGGGCTTGCCATTGATGAGACAACCGGAAAACTTTCAGATAACATTGACATGATAGAGGATAACATTGACGCGATCCTTAGGCAGCAGATGGCGATTGCGGCACAGGAGGATCTGCAGGAGATCGCCGCGGCACAATATGAATTAACAAAGGCTCAGACAGATGCGGAAAATCAACTGGCAGAGGCAGTGGAATTCTTAGGGATTGCTTATGATGGACTGAATGGGACATATACGGATACATTGATTCAGATGCATGAAGCAGGAGAGGTGACGGATGATCAGTATTACAAAGTCGGTGCGCTGCAAAGCTCGATCAATGCCCTAAGCAATGAGCAGGAAAACCTGCGCAATGAGTACAGCGATACAGTGGCTTACATTGAAGAAACTACCGGAGCGATGGGAGAGCAGGAGACGGCGGAAGCTAATCTGTTGACGCAGACGGTAGAGCTTGGGAACGGAATGAATGTATCAGTAAAAGGTACGGAAGAGGCGGTCACGGAATCCATAGAGAAGATCATAGCTGCCTATAATGAAGCGTATGATTCGGCAAAAAGCTCTATTGAAGGTCAGGTTGGATTGTTTGATGAATTAAAAATATCATCAGATACGTCAGCGGCGCAGATGGCAACGAACCTACAATCACAGACAGACGCATTTAATCAGTATGCGCAGGACATTGAGACATGTAAGAAGCTGGTCGAAGAGGGGCTTCTGGATGAAGGTATCTTGGGCATGATTGAAGAAATGGGAATGAATGGCGCCGGATATATGCATGAACTGGCTACTGCCACAGGAGACGAGATCGCGGCTATCTCAGAGAATTTTGCAAAGATGGAAGAGGCAAAGGAAGCCTTAGTTGAAACCATGACGACCATCAATGCAGATTATCAAGATGCGCTTGCGCAGCTGCAAGGATCCACAGAGGAAACGATGCTGACGATCACGGAAACGGTATCTGGATCAATGGATGATCAGGTGGCAGCTGTACAGGAAAAAGGAGAGAGCATGGTGTCGGCCGCCACGGAAAATCTTGATCAAATGCATGTTATAACGCTTACAGAGCTTGGCATGGCAGATGATAACAGCTTTTCCACAGTATATCAGGCAATTGGGAAGAAGATACCGGAATCTATCGCGGATGGTGTAACATCTAACTCACACGCTCTTTATACAGCGGTTAAAAACATGATATCAGGCATGGCGGATGAGGCGGAAAGCGCGATAGAGGATGCTGCGGCGAGAATTGTATCAGCAATGGATAGGGCGATGGGAGAATTGGCAAACTGATGAGAGCTTTTAAGTTAAAAAATGCAGCAGGATATGAATACAACCTGACGGATAAGGTACATTTCATGTATGATCCGTCAGGTCTTGGATTCTCATATGATACGGACTATAAACAGGTCGGGTCTCAATTTGTTCAAATCTCAGAGACTTTGAAACAGCCGAAGCCGGCCGGCGTAATGAAATTTAACGATTATGCTGAATATAATAATTTTATTAAATTCATTCAGAAAAGACCGCTTGTATTGGTTTATATACCGGACAACAAAGAATTTAGGCTGAACTGCAAAGTAGCCAGCTTGGAAAAAACAGAAAAGGAAGCGGGCGGATGGCTGCATTGCAAGATCAAATTTGAGGGGATTGGAACATGGTACAGATATAGTGTATTAAAGAAAAACAATAGCAGTTATAAAGAAAAATCATATAACTACAGCTATCCGTTTCAATATACGGATACCACAATCAATTCCATGGAAATTACCACAGAAAGCAATATCAAATCTCCGATGATTATTACTTTTATCGGACCATGCAAGAATCCATTATGGGTACATTACATCAACGGAATTAGAATTGCATCAGGGAAGGTATTTGTGGATCTAAAAGCCGGAGAAAGAATGAAAGTATCAAGTGTCATGCCGTATAGAATCGTCAAAACAGACAGCGCAGGGAATGAGCTGGAAGACCTCTATGGGGCATCCGATTTTTCGACGCAGAGATTCTTATGGTTGGAACAGGGGGGAAATCTGATTACAGTAGCGCATGAAGGTATTGATGACCTGAATGCAATAGTGGAAGTGTATGAGTATTATGAGAGTGTATAATATTGAGATTTTTACGCCAGATTTTAAATACAGGGATTCAACGCAAGTAGAAGATTTTGAATACGCTTTCGATTATATGGATATCGAAAAGGGTAAATTCAAGATTCCTGCATTTGTAAAACTCCAGAAGGGTGACTATTTTAGGGCGCAGGCACAGGATGTGGACTTTTGCGGAATTGTAACTGATATAAAGGAACTGAAGGATGAAAAAACAATATCTTATAAGCCGTTCCTGAAATATCTGGATGTAGATCTGCTGGTCACATTTGACTCATCAAAAAGTGTAGAAGATTTTTTAAAATCGCTGTTGGATGCAGAGTATGTAAACAACACAGACACATATGAGAACATTACAGGATTGGCGGTGGAGGTAAAATCGACAACGGAAGCAGTGTATGGATATGATTTTAATGAGGGCATACATAATCTATATGATATATTCCTGTATGCATTTGAGGTGTATGGGGTGGTTGCCGATTTTAAAGTAGATCCGGCAGCAAAAGCTATCACGTGTTCTATCGGCAAGGCTGTACAAGATCTATTTACGATAGAGGCAGATCTTGATAATGTTTTTGACAGAAAAATCATAATCAAAGAGGCGAAGGATACCGTCAATAAAATATACATATATAACGAAGAAGATATAACGCAGATGGCGACGTATTACAAAGGGCAGGATGATCTGGTTAGTACATCACCAGATACAAGGATCACGCCGGTAATAGCTAAAAGCGTGATGATTAAGATTGGAACAGGTGAGACTTTTGAGGCGGCGGCGCTTGCTAAAGCCATGAGCGATCTGAAATCGACGAAATATGAAAACCTGATTGAAATAGAGTGTCAGGAAGATGATCTGCTGATCCGCCCGCATACGCGGTATATAGGGCAGGAAGCAGCTATCATCAAAAATGCGACATCATACAGTACGGTGCTGACAGGGTATCAGTATAAATCAGGTAGAGTAAAATTGATTTTTGGAACGATCCGGCTGGAGCTAACAAAAATATTAAAAAAGAAATGGAGAAAAGAGTAAATGGCTATTGAACTGAAACAATACACCGGGCAGACTGTAACGGCGCAGGATGATGCAATTATGAACGATCAGTTTTATGGTTTAAATGGCGTGATTGCGGGATGTAATCTGCAGTTTATCTCGGTAAATGTAGTGAATATCGAAGGTGGTTGGGGAATCATAAAAGGCAGGCTGTTTAAAATAACAGAAACAACGCTAAAATGTATGCTGCCAGACGATAACGGTGTTGGTATTGTAAAGATAAAAATGGATCTATTAAATAAAGACGATCCAGTGGAAATATTGAGTGAAGCAATAGCTGGCGATGTATATCCGGATCTCGAACAGGATGAGGTATGCAATTATGATAATGGTATATATGAGATAGAGTTGGCGAGATACACTGCTTCAGCAGTTGCAATTACGGATTTTAAACAGACGTTTGAAATATTGGAAAATAAGTCAATCCAAGGGCTGCTAGAACAGATTAAAGCAGTAAGTCAGGAGATGGCAAAACGGGCAACCATCACAAAAGCTGTACTGGCAGCAGGGGCTACAAGTATAACGATCAATGATGACCGGATCACAACGGACAGCGCGCTATCTTTTTATACCAGCATTTATAGGGTGAATCCAACCGATGCAATAGTTGTCAACGGGAGCGTTACATTAACATTTGATACGCAAGATGCTGATATGGAAGTGGGGGTGAGGGTTGATGCCTAATTTGTTTATATGTACAGGGGGCAATGGGGTAAAAATAATTAAAAAAATCCCCAATTTAATAGTAATACCACAAATTACTTTTTATTTATCGCAAAATGAAGATGGAAGTAGTTTATTAATTAATAAACTTAAATTTCACTATGAATATATGCAACACGGAAATGGTATGGAAGGAAATATATGGGAGTTGTATAGAGATGGTAAACTGTTAGATCGCGGATATTTTTATGGAACTAACGCCTATCAAAAAGAAAATTTTTCGTCAGATGAATACGAAATAAATAGTAACAATGTTTATTTCAAGTTGGGAAATCCAAATCATAATACAAGTGGAACTTTAAATGTAAAAGGATTATTTTTTGAAATATACATTAATTAATTTTTAAAAGGATTATAAAAGAAATGGCGTTTTATCAATGTTTTTTAGGGGGGGGGTATAAATC
>CAMWHY010000147.1 GCA_947174185.1 uncultured Lachnospiraceae bacterium
CATTATATATAACTATGATGATAATGGCAATTTTTATTATTGATTTCAACAACTCCACAAGCGATTGGAGAGAAAATAACTTTTTTACCCCGGAGGCCGGATTCAGCTTGTTGAACTTCGGCTGTAAAGGTTTCGTCGTAGGTTTCCACTTCACCTGCGCCAGATCCGCCACAAAACAGATGATAAAACCTACCAGCAGAAACGGCAGGATGATTACCGCTATCCTCTGTAAAGCATAGGACGTCAACGAAGAAAAAGTTCTCGTTGAAATCTGACCGCCTTCCATCGTCACGTATTCCGCCATCCGGTCATAATACCCCGGGAACAGTTCCAACAACTGTCTGCCCAGAGTAGAAATCCAGACCTTAAGCATTATGAACAGCGCAATCAGGGTAAGGGTGCTTGCCACTTCTTTACTTTTTGCTACCTGCCCTTCTTTTCTGGAATCCTCGATCTTCTTTTGTGTCGGTTCCTCAGTCTTCTCTCCGCCGGGTCCATCCTTCGCAAAGAACTGCAGCCGGTAGGCGAGAAGCGTCTTATTCTCAGCCATAAACCGCTCCCATTGCTTTTACAAACATCACAATTACCCGCTTCATCTGTACAAAGATAAAATCCGCAGCTGTCGGCAGCAAGGACGTCGTCAGCATCAGCACGCCAAGCCCTGCAAATACCTTGATCTGCAGACCGACTGCAAACATGTTCATCTGCGGTGAAACCTTCGCCATGATGCCCAGCAATCCATTGACGATCAGTATCGTACAAAATACCGGCAGACAGATTCGGAACCCGATGACAATATAATCAGCCATAAACGTAATAAAAGATTCATAAAGCCGATAGAGGATAAACTGCGCCTGACCAACAGGTATCAGGATAAATGTTTCCGCCAGCGCAGAAAGCAGATACCGATACATCCCACTAAGCAGAAAAATCAGCATAAAGGCATATTGAAAATACATGCCTGTTACCGTCGTCTGCTGTCTTGTAGTCGGATCCATCAAGGACGCCATGGCAAATCCGATCTCCGTATCCACCATATGACCCGCAAATCCAATAATCATAAAGCAGAACTGCGCTCCCAGTCCCACCAGAAGCCCTGTGATTGCTTCCTTGATCACGATTCCAGCATACTGAAACAGCGTACTGTATTCTGGCATCTCATGAACCAGGGTGGCACTATAAAGAAGATAAGCGGTAAAAATACTGAGCGTTACCCTGACCGGCCGGGGCACATCATTCAAACTGAAAAATGGCGCTGCAAAGACAAAGCAGGATACCCTGACCAGAATCAAAAGATAAAATTCCAATTCTTCCAAAGGAAAAGCTGCATCAATCATAGGCTTTCACCGCTTATTTTGCATATATCGCAAAGTTGGACCAGAGATCCTGCATCAGCTTGATCATATTATTTAACATCCAGTTGCCCCCGATGATCAGGGTCAGAAAGATCGCCAGCACTTTTGGCACAAATGTCAGCGTCTGCTCCTGTATCGAAGTAACTGTCTGGAAGATACTGATAAGCAGACCGATGACCAGCGAAACCAGCAATGCCGGTGCTGCGGTAGTAATAACACAGTATAAAGCCCGGGACATAAGGGAAGTAACCATTTCTATTGTCATAAAATCACCGTTCTCCTTTCTGTACTCAATAAAATGTCTTAACAAGATTCACTATAATCAGATTCCATCCGTCCGCCAAAACAAATAATAAAATTTTAAACGGCATGGAAATCGTCGTCGGCGGAAGCATCATCATACCCATACTCATCAGAATGGAAGCAACCACCATATCAATGACCAAAAACGGAATATAGATCACAAATCCTATGATAAAGGCCTGCCGTAGCTCGCCTAGAATAAAACTCGGGATCAGGACCGAGGTCGGCACATCATCCGTCGTCACACCATCCCATTCCAGTCCGGCGATATCCATCAGCGTCGCCGTATCCTTCACCAGCGTCTGCCCGTACATGAACTCCCGCAGCGGTGCAAGCCCAGCCTCCAACGCCTCTTCCTGCGTGATCCTGCCTTCATCCAGAGGCTGTATCGCATCATTATAAATCTGTGCAAATACCGGTGCCATAATATAGATGGTCAGAAAAACCGCAAGCCCCAGCAGCACCTGATTAGGCGGAGCCGTCTGGGTATTGAGCGCCGTTCTGGTAAAATGCAGAACAATAATGATCCGCGTGAACGAAGTCAGCATGATCAGCATCATTGGCGCAAGTCCGATCAGTGTTAAGATAATCAGAATGCGCAGTGCGCCGTTGAGCGAACCGTTGCCCTGATCTACTGTGATCGTAAAGGAATCTCCCACGTTCAAATCGGCATTGTCCCTGCCAGTCTCTGCGGTTCCGGGTTCATCCTCATAGGTACGTTCATCTGTCTCACCGTCATTGTCCGTATCTGTCGCATAGACACGCATCGGCACCAACAGACACAATATGCCCACCAGAAACAGTAGGCATATGGGATGCAATATTCGCTTATAAC
Source organism: uncultured Lachnospiraceae bacterium (assembly GCA_947174185.1). Lineage (GTDB taxonomy): Bacteria > Bacillota > Clostridia > Lachnospirales > Lachnospiraceae > NK4A136. The sequence goes on from CAMWHY010000147.1 coordinate 2,494, forward strand.
TTCTTGTGCTTTTCATGAATGGATCACCCTATTTCTTATCCTTCGACAGCTTTTCCTTTGCTTTCTCCATTATCTCTTTAAACCCAGGGAGATCCGTTCCCTTATCATTCAAAAGCTGTATTTCATCTTCTTTTAATTCCATCAGCATCGTGACCGTATCCTTACCAACTGCCACTGCCAGATAGCGGTTTCCAATCCTGATGATCTGGATATATCTCCCCGGAGCAATCTGCGCCGTCTCAATCACCGAGATATTGGCATCACGAAACCTTCCCTTCTGAAAGTTGGCGATATAGCGTGTCGCAAAATATGTAACCGCTAAAACAAAGACAAAAATCAGAAGAAGCGTCAAAAAACGTGTCACATTGTCCAGAGTATCAACCGTTAATAACATAAAACCCTAGTCCTTAATTATCTCTGTCACTCTCACACCGAAGCTTTCCTCAATGACCACAACCTCGCCCTTGGCAACATATTTACCGTTGACCAGAACATCGATCGGTTCACCCGCAAGCTTTTCCAGCTCTATGATCGTACCCGGAGCAAAGTCAAGAATCTCATGGATCGTCTTTACCGTCCGTCCAAGTTCTACCGTAACTTCAAGAGGCACATCCATAATCAGGTTGATATTCTCCTGACCGATAATCGCTGCCATATCCGGCGTAAATGCCTGAAATTGTGCCGACTGCACGTTCATCGGCGCTGCCATCTGCGGCATCATATAAGGCATTGCCTGCCCCGGCATCATCATAGGCTGCGCTGCCATCTGCGGCATCATCTGCTGTGACATATCCTGCCCCATAGGCATCTGTTGATTCACCGCTGGCTGCTCCATCATCGGTGCCGGCTGAGGTGCGGGCGCCGGAGCTGGCGCAGGTGCAGGCGCTGGTTCCGGTTCCGGTTCTGCCGCCGCCTGCTGACTCATAAAGATATCATATAAGGAATGTGCAAAATCCAATGGATACAACTGCATGATGATGGAATCGATCAGATCCCCAATCTGCATCCTAAATGCGATCTTGACAAAGGTTCCGTCAATAAACTCCTGTACAACTCCTGCATCCTTCAGATCATTCACATTCACATGTGTCGCTGAAGGCGGACTAATATCGATCTTCTGTCCAATCATAGAAGAAAGCGACGTCGCCGCAGAACCCATCATCTGGTTCATCGCCTCTGAAATTGCGCTTAAATGAAGTTCTCCAAGCTCTCCATCGGTATTGGTTCCATCTCCGCCCATCATAAGATCGGTAATGATCTTCACGTCCTCTTCACGAAGGACTAGAATATTGGAGCCGTTCAATCCGATTGTATATTTGATCTGCACAAATACACATGGAGTCGGATAATCCTCCACAATACTGTCCCACGTTGCAAGCGATACCTTAGGCGTTGTGATATTCACCTTTCTATTGACAAGGGAATAAAGCGTCGTCGCCGAAGTACCCATGCTGATATTGGCAATCTCGCCGACAGCATCCTTCTCAATATCAGATAACAGTTCCTCATCTGAAGAAGCATCAGACGCAGCAGGTGCCGTATCATCATTATTTTCTGTATCAATGCCACTGAGCAGGGCATTGATCTCGTCCTGTGATAGCATGCCATCCATCGTCTATTCTTCCTCCTCTCTATATACTGAAGTTACCCGGACTGCGTATTTATCATGATCCGTTCCGGGTACTGCCGAAAACTTCTTATACTGTCCAACATATACATCCAGCTCGCTGTCCGTCCTTGTTCCCAGCCGGATGATATCTCCCACCTGAAGTCCAAGAAAATCATTGACCGTGATCTGGCTCCTTCCCAGATATGCCTTCACAGGCACTTGAACCCTCTTGATCAACATCTCCAGATTCTCACGTTGGTCCTCACCGGTATTCATGGACTGACTGGTGAACCAGAACTTCGTGTTCAGATTATCAAGAATGCTTTCCAATGTCATAAAAGGCAGACAGACATTCATTAAACCTGATACGTTGCCCATATTGATACTGAGCGTAATGATGGAGATCATTTCATTGGGCGCAATGATCTGCGCAAACTGTGTATTGGTCTCTATCCGCTCTAGTACCGGCGAAATGTCCGTAACGTTTTTCCACGGTTCCCGAAGCAGCCCCGTACAGATAGACAAGATGTTGTTCAATATTCCCATCTCTATCTCCGAGAAATCCCTCAGCTTATCAAGCGTATCCCCCTGACCTCCCAGCATCCTGTCCAAGATCGCATAAGCGACATTGGAGGAAAGCTCCACAATGATATTGCCAGGCAACGGCTGGAAATTGACAACGCCCAGAATAACCGGATTGGACAATGCATTGGAAAATTCCGAAAATGTTACTGACTCGGAGCTTGTCACATTAACCTGTATATTTTTTCTAAGATAAACCGGCAGGTTCGTCGAAAGCAGTCGTCCGTAATGCTCAAAGATCAGCTCCATCGTCCTTAGGTGTTCCTTAGAGAACTTTGATGGACGCTTAAAATCATAATTTTTAACGCTCTTCTCGGAATCTTTCTGGATATCCTCAACATCCACTTCGCCACTGGCCAGACCTTGAAGCAGAGCATCTATTTCACTTTGCGATAAGACATCGCCCATCCATTCTTACCTCCATGCTGCAGTAAACTCAAGAATTACTGAACCATAATATTGCTGAATGTTACTTTGTAAACAAAAGTGGATCCGTACAAATTCTGAACGCGTTCCAGAATCTCCTCGCACATCTTTGTCTGTACTTCCGGAATCCTTGCCTCAGTTGCCGTATAGCTGCTGACAACAGAGATAATCTCGCTCTTGATCAGATCTTCCTTATTGACAATATCCGCGCCATACGCCGCATAATCATCATGTTTCATATTGATGGAAAGAGATACACTGACCACTGCGTAATGATCCTTCGTATCGCCTTCTTCCTTCTCCAGAGAAATCGTCTGCTCCGCAATCGCATGCACCTCCGTATCGGCGATCGATACCGTGCCTGCCCCATCCACACTATTATTCAACTCCAGCTGGAGGATACTTGCAATATCCGTAACCACAGCCGCTGTCTTTTTATTGGTGGAAAGTACGGAAAACAGCATCACCGCCGTCAAGACGATATTCACCACCAACAAAGATAAAATAACGAGAGATAGTAAATTCTTTTTCATGATAACCTAAACACCTTTCATATAGGAAATTTTAATACGCACTAAGAGAATTGTATATCTTGATCTCAACCCGCCTATTCAGCGCCCTGCCCTCTATGGTATTATTGTCTGCAATCGGACAGTATTCTCCTCTGCCAGAATGTTTTACGATGGCTGGATCCAGATTCGTATGCCCGATCAAATAATAAAATACAGACAGTGCTCTGGCGTCGGAAAGTTCATTGTTGCTTGGGAAACGCGCCGTATTGATCGGCTGGTTGTCGGTATGACCCTCGATCTCTATGGTACTTTCCGCATAACGTTCCAGAATAACGCCCACCTGCTGCAGTACATCTTCCGCTTCAGGCTTCAACTCCGCACTTCCCGAAGCAAACAACAGAGAACCGTTCAATGTCAGTTGCACATATTGGGAAGTGTAATCAAGCTCTATCATATCGTCCATGCCGGCCTCCGAGATCGCTTCTTCCACCATCTCTGCCATTTCTTCCGATTCCTCCTGCTTTGCCGCCTCCAGAATTTTTTCCGCCTCAGTCACCAGATCATCGGGATCCTCCACGCTTTCTGTCGGCTGTCCTGTACTGTTGATATAATCATCCAGCTGGTTTAACTGGCTGACGCCGTTACTAATCAAAAGTCCGTCACCAATCGCCTGTGAACCCCTTGTAAAAATACTAAACGCCTGAGAAAACGAAGCTGCAACTTCCTCAAACTTTTCCTGATCTACAGTTGACATTGAAAACAAAAGTACGAAGAAACATAAAAGCAGATTCATCAAATCACTGAATGTTGCCATCCATGCCGGCGCCCCGGGTGCGGGGGCTTCTTCTTTTTTCTTAGCCAACTCTTCTCACCTCTCTTTCACACGCTCTTTGCGCAGCTATTCTTATATCTCACACTTATTCGGCAG
>CAMWHY010000148.1 GCA_947174185.1 uncultured Lachnospiraceae bacterium
TCTCACCACTCTTTCACACGCTCTTTGCGCAGCTATTCTTATATCTCACACTTATTCGGCAGCTTCCTCAGCTCCTTCACCGAAACGATCCTTCGGCGCAAGGAAGGATTTCAACTTCTCCTCGATGACACGCGGATTCTCACCTGCCTGAATCGATAACAGACCCTCGATCATAATTTCCTTCAAAGTCATCTCCGAATCATTGTTGGCAGCCAGCTTCGTGGATACCGGAATGGAGATCCAGTTCGCAAGCAGGGAGCCGTACAATGTGGTCAACAATGCCACCGCCATAGCGGGACCGATTGCAGAAGCATCATCCAGATTCTTAAGCATATTTACCAGACCGATCAGCGTACCGATCATACCCCAGGCAGGTCCCATCGAAGCAATATCCTGCCAGAATTTTATCTTCTGCTTATGCCTTGCATCGACGCTTCCCATCTCCGTCTCCATAATCGCACGGACCAGTTCTGGATCGGTACCGTCGACAATCAGCAAAATCCCTTTTTTTAAAAACTCATCATCAATATCGCTTGCCGCTTCTTCCAGAGACAGCAGACCTTCCTTACGGGCAATATTGGACAAATCAATGATCTTTTTAATAATCTCTATGGTATCTAACTGCGGCGTTTTAAACGCCTTGCCGATACTCTTTAAGCCACCTATAAAGTCGGCTACGCTGTTCATGACCAAAACAGCACAAAAAGCACCACCAAATGTGATGATTGCGGACGGTACGTCCAAAAAGTTCTCTATAACTGTAAAATCAATACCTGTTTCGCTATAGACAATACCGAATACTACCATAACGAAACATATGACTACACCCAGCAGTGTTGCTATATCCATATCACATGTACCCTTTATTCTGCATTATGTATCGCAAAAATTTCCCTTCTAAATGATTTTACTAGATTTTTCACTTCTTGTCTACTTTCTTTTACAAGAAGTTTTTTCCCTGTCGTCAGAGAAACCACTGTATCAGGTGTTTCCTCCACGGTTTCTATCAGATCGGAATTGATCAAAATCTTACTCCCGTTCAGCTTGGTTACCTCTATAATAAAATCACCTCCACACAAAAGGCTTGCGTGGCATAACACCACGCAAACCATTATAAAGCTTTATGGAACATTTTTCAAGTTATCTCTTTAAGTTTACAAGTTCTTCCAGCAGTGTATCAGATACTGTGATGATACGGCTGTTTGCCTGGAAACCTCTCTGAGTCGTGATCAGCTCGGTAAATTCCGTAGAAAGGTCAACGTTACTCATTTCCAAAACTCCGCTTCTGATCGAACCGCCATCCGACGATACGTCCACGCCGATGCCATCAAACTCACCGGAGTTCAGGGTTGCCTGATAAAGGTTATCCCCTGTTTTTTCCAGACCTGCAGCATTGGCAAAATTAGCAACCGCGATCTGACCCAGAAGCTTTGTCTGACCATTGTCATAAGCTCCATAAATCTTTCCGTCATTCTGGATCGATACACCGGTCATTTTACCTAAAGCACATCCTGCGCCGTTTCCATCCTTATCGCCATAGGTCGGGGAAATGGTGGATGTCTTCTCATTATTGAGGTTCAGGGATGCCGACAGATCCATTGCGATCTGTTTAAACGGATTCTTAGCCGTTGCATCCTTCGGTGTGAGCAGGAAGTTAAACTCCTTAAGGTTGGTAGTTCCGTTCAGTCCAACAAAGGTTCCCTTCTCCGCATCATAGGTCAGTTTAACGCTTGTTCCTGCATCTGTGGTAAAACCATCCACATTCAGAGTACCACCGTCAAACAGATTTACTGTATCGCCATCAGCATTCGTATATGCACCGTCATTCAACAGCGCTTTCAAGACAGACGTTGCAGCAACAGTCGTTGTTCCACCGTTTGTTGTCGCTTCATTGACCGTCAGCGCCAGCAGATCTTTATAACTGGAAAGTCCAAAAGCTGCGGCATATTCATTGGCATTCTCCTCTTGCCCAGCTTTCACAGTGCCGTCTGCATTAAAGATATCAGCCGGATCAAGCGTCCTTGAAGTTCCGCCGTTAGGGTCCGTCACTGTGATGGTACCGTCATATACTTTGTTTCCATCCGCATCCGTAGTAAAATTCAGGCTGTATCCGTCCACTGTGCTGTAGTTGTTCTTCTTCGCAGCATTTACAGAACTTCCACTAGTATTGGCACCAACAAAGATGCTGGCATCAAACTCATCCAGAATAGATTCCTTGCCCTGCAGGACATCATCCAGAGTCAGAACATAGATACCCTTCTCATCCGTTGCCTTGAGCTTAAATCTGGCATTGTAGGTATAACCTAAGTTATCATAGAAAGAGAAATTCATCGCCTTACCGGTTGCAGAAAGGACATTTGTGTCGTTCCTGTCGATAATGCCGGTAAAACGCGCTTTTTCCGTTGCCTGCGGGTTGCTGGTAAGATTCTCCGCTGAGAGAATCTGCAGTCTCTGCACCGTATCCTGCACAATATTGCCCGTGATGGGATCCGGCAGCCAGCCCATGACATTGTAACCGGTAGAACTCATGGCGAGATTACCTGCGGCATCCACATAAAAGGAACCGTCTCTGGTAAAGTTATAGCCGCTTCCGTTGCTGACAACGAAAAATGATTCTCCCGTGATCCTAACGTCAAATGCGTTGCCGGTATTCTGCGTGGAACCCTCTTGCGTCACCGCCGTATTGATCGCGCCGGACATTACGCCAAGACCGATCTGCTTTGCGTTCATACCGGCTTTTCCGGTCTCTCCGTTAGGTCCTGAAGCTCTCTGTGTCGTCTGATACATCAGTTCCGTAAATACGATCGACTGGGATTTATATCCCACCGTGTTGACATTGGCGATATTGTTACCAATAACGTCCATCTTGATCTGGTGTGTCTTCAGACCCGCTACACCAGAAAAGAGTGATCTCATCATAATTAAGTGCCCTCCTTTTACGGATGGAGCCGGTAAGGCGCCCCGTTCTGTCAGTCGCGGGGCTAAGCCTCCTGTATGGTCCGGCTATACGATTACTGCTCCATCAATGTTTGTGAATATGTTTTGATCTGTCTCTGTCTGATCCATCGCCGTGATCACGGTATTGCCCGGAACGTTTACGATAAATGCGAACTGATCCATCAGTACCAGAGATTCGTTGATCCCCTTTTCTCCCGCTTTTACCGTACCCTCCTGCAGCCGCTCCAGCTGTGTCTCAGAAAGTTCAATGTTTCTTTCTTCCAGTCTTCCTGCCGCATGCTTGGAAAACTTCAGCGTGCTTTCCGCCGCTTTTGTCTCTTCCGCTTTCTGTCCAAGAATCTCCTGAAAGTTTACTGCCTTGCCGCTATCCCGGTTCCCTGGGGCATCCGTGCCAGCCGTACGATAGCCATTTGTTACATGCGGGAAATAATTATTCTGTATCGACTCTCTTGTCTGCATCGTCTGCATTGTCTGCATCACCTGCATTGTTTGTGTCACTTTCGTCATTTTCCCCAGCCTCCATGCTATTTTTCTGAGCGATGAGTTCCTGCAGCTTCGCTGCATATCTCTCGATCAGGTTAAACGTTGCTTCCGGCACAAATGAGAACTGATAATCACTCATACCGTTAATGAGCCTTGCAAGCCCGGTGATCGTCTCTTCATGTTCAAGAGTTATATCGTCAACATCCGGCAATTTCTTTAGAGCATCCGTAATATTTGTCAGCATTTCCATAGCTTCCAGATATTCATCATCTGCGATCGTATCAAGTTTATCAATAGGATATTTATTACCACCGACAGAAAGATATGCCTTATCTCCCTGATATTCCACATAATCAACTCTGCCTTGTATATATTCCTCCTCGCCTGCTGAGTTCTCCACCTTCAGGATAACCTGCTTGCCGACCAGTCCCTGCGCCTGTACGGTGCCCATCTTCTCGCCGATCGCCTGGATCTCAGCCACCTCTGTAAATGTTGCATACTGGCTTACCCACTCTGTATTAGAAGTCGGCTCCAGAGGATCCTGATTCTGCATCTCTGCTACTAATAATGTCAAAAAAGCATCGGAGTCCATTCCGGAATTATTCTTTTCCTTTGTCTTGTTGCTTGATGAGGTATTTACCCCTGAAACAAATTCGCCATCCTTAAATTGTGCTATAAGATCGCTCATAAGCTTTTATACTCCTTTCCGAATACTTATACTTTATAATCCATCATGTTACCATCCGCCTGCATCATCTCTACGGTTACCTGCTCTGCTTCATCCAACGCCGCCAGATCTTCCGGGGAAGCGAACTCTCCCAGATCGATCTTTCTCGTCGCCTTTCTGAGATTCTCCTGCTCTTCTTCCATCTGCCGGTTGGAGTCATCTCCCTGCTGCAGGTTCTGTTCAAATTCATGGCTTGCAACGGTAACCTCCACAGCCTCAACCTTAATGCCCTGCTGCTCCAGATTCTCTTTTAATACCATGACCTGTGCTTCCATCACAGCCTTTACCGCTTCATTCTGCGTCGTAAACTGTGCGGTCACAGCGCCTTCCTTTGCAGTAACATTCAGGCTGACCGTCCCAAGATGTTCGGGATTCAGCTGCATCTGCCACTCCGTAATACGTGTTGCAGCATTCTGCCTGATATAGGCATTGATCTGGTTGATAACCTCCGTCGGGCTGCTTCCCATCAGCTCTCTTGCCGCTTCCAACGCCATATCCTGTATCACCGGCGTATCTGCTACTGTCTGCTGGAACGCCCCGATCTGATCTTCTCTAACCGTCTGACGCCGCATCGCCGCATTCTCCATACGACCCAATCCAAAACCCTGCTGTCTGGTCTGTGCATCCGATGACGAACTGCCGTCATTCTCCTTTGTTGTATCCGTAGGAGCCTGTTCACTGACAGCCTGTATCTCTTCCAGGGATTCTGCCTCGGTATGTCCCGTCTGCTCCTCTGACACCGGTGTCTCATTGACGATCTGCGCCGTCCCTGCCGTCTCTGTTTTCTGCAGCGGCATCACAGGTTCTGCATCCTGCATCTTGCCCTGTATCTCATCTAAGGCAGCTTTTACGTCCGCCTCATCCACGCCAAGCTTTTCGGCAAGCTCCGTGCCGATCTCCTTCATGGCTGCATTCAGGTCAAGCACCGTCTGGGAAAGATTCTCATCTGTCACCAGAGACAGCTTATCGCCGTCACCCATTACCTGTACGACAAGCGCCGAAACATTTTCCGGTTCCAGCAGATCCAACGCGGTCAAACCCATCTGCGCCAGAATCTCTTCCAGTTCTTCTACCGTGACCCCCAGCTCCTCAGCCGTCTGGGAAAGAATCTCTTCCTCAGTTTCATCGACTGCTGCTTTGCCATCCACAGCTTCCGCCTTCCGCCCGCCTGTTACCATATCCTTGACGGTATCCGCCGGTTTCTCATTAGAGATGCTGCTTTCTACAGCTTGTTTGGGCTGCGCTGCCGTTTCTTTTACGGCTGCCGTTTCCTTTGGCTGGTAATCCTGCGCCTTAGGAGCGCTCTGACCACCTGCGGCCATGTTAGTCATGATTCCCTGAAACGCATCCTGAGCACCCTGACTGCTTCTGGAAGCATTCACCGCCGGAAGTACGTTTCCCATCATTAAGCCCATTTCAACTTTTGATGTCATCCTCTTCCTCCTTTCCAAAAAATCTTATTACGTAAGAGTTATCGGATGAATCATCTTATTTCTTAACCTTTCGGTGGAAAAACATCTTACTGGTTCATCAGTGCCGTTACCCTTGCAGCATTCTCTGGTTTCATTGCAGCCAAAATATTGCCGCGGGCTTTCGCATCCATCGCCCATAAAATATCCGCTACCAGTTGCAGATTGCCCTGCATGACGTCCGTATCGAAAATAGTTCCTGCCGCCGACGCATCCATGGCCGCATATCCGTCTGCAAGATCCTTGATTCTGGAATCTGTCTCCATATTCTGGATTACCTGCTGATAAAGATATTCCGCCGTTGTTGGATCGATGCTCTCATAATATTGCTGATAAGCTTCCGGTCCAGGGCTGTTTTCCGTATAGATCACCTCTTCGTAGAATTCCGTCTTGATCCTCTGAAATTCCACCTGCTGTTCTTCAAAGGTCTGCAACCGCTGCACTTCCGCTTTTAACTGTTCAATCTCCGCCATATAGTTGGTATTGGATGATTGGACGCTGGAAAGCTGTACCTCCAGCTCCCGGATCCGTTCCACTGCATCCGGCAGCGAGCTATATCCGTACAGTCCCTCCAGATCGGCAATCTCCGTGGTCTGATCCTTCGGAAGTATCTTGTTAAGCACCGGAATATCCTTTAAGATCGGCGTCATAACATTGCTTCCGATCCCGCCGACATCCAGCTTGATCAGTATACACAGGATCGCAACCCAGATCAAAATGATAAACAGAGTGACCATAAACATGGAAAAACCGCCACCCGGCGCATCGTCATCCAGTTCCGCCTCCTGATCGGCAAGCTCCTTCGCCCTTTTCTTCGCTTCCTTCTGCTGGCGCTTTTGATCCTGCTTTAATTTCTTACGTTCCTCTTGTAT
>CAMWHY010000149.1 GCA_947174185.1 uncultured Lachnospiraceae bacterium
CCTTCCTGCCACGACGATCCTCATCCAGTTGGCGGAGGAGGAACTGGCGGATCAGGGAACTAAACAGAATACGATTCGCCTTTCAATTGGCACAGAACATATTGATGATATCATTGCCGATCTCGAAAAAGGTTTTGAAGCTGTAAAATAATTGGGAAAATAGAAGCGGAGAACAAGGAATATATGACGCTTGCACAGTTGACATATGTAGTAAAAATTGCGGAGACCAAGTCCATGAATAAGGCTGCGGCAGAATTATTTGTGTCGCAGCCGGCATTGTCAGGAGCCATCAGGGAACTGGAAGAGGAAATTCATACCAATTTGTTTATCCGCACCAACAGGGGTGTGGTTCTCACCGCACAGGGAGAAGAGTTTTTAAGCTATGCCAGACAGATGGTGGAACTAAATAAACTGGTGGAGGAACGATATGCGGGTGAAAAGCAGGCAAAAAAGCGGTTCAGCGTATCCATGCAGCATTATTCCTTTGCAGTGGAGGCATTTATTAAGCTGGCGAACCGCTATGCACCGGATGAATTTGAACTGGCTGTTCATGAGACAAAGACCCACGAAGTGATCGATAATGTCAAAAACTATCGGAGTGAACTGGGAATCTTATATCTGAATGATTTTAATGAAAAAGTGCTGAAGAAAATTTTCCTGGAAAATGAACTGGAATTTATCCCGCTGTTTACCTGCGGGATATCCGTTTATTTAAGCAAAGAGCATCCTTTGGCGTCCAAAAAGCTGATTCAATTTGAGGAACTTACGGATTATCCCTGTCTTTCCTTTGAGCAGGGAGATAAAAATTCCTTTTATTTTGCGGAAGAAGTGCTGAGTACCTTGGAATATAAGCAGATCATCAAGGTGGATGACAGAGCGACCATGCTCAATCTTATGACGGGAATGAATGGTTATACACTCTGCTCCGGCATCATCTGCGAGGAGTTAAATGGTGGATATTATGTGTCGGTTCCATTAGATACGGAAGATACTATGACCATCGGATATCTGAAACAAAAAAATATGCCGCCAAGTATTTTGGGTGAGGAATATATTGAAATTTTAAAGGAATATGGAGCTTTAAATTGACGCCGATTCTAATACCTTATTTTTCCTACATATCCATTTCTATCATTGCAAATACTAATTTCAGTAAATGAAAAGAGTTTTGTAGAAGAAAGGAAAGGTATATTATGAAAGATAGTGAATTTGGCGCCGCGCTGGCCCGTAATGCGCTGGATGAGATTCCCCAGTCTTCCGCCAATGCGAAAGATATTGTAGGCCTGGTAAAGAGCAGCGGCAAGATCGTCGGTTATCAGCTTTCCGACGGACAGACTGTTTCTAAGGAAGAAGGCGTTGCCATGGCAAAGGCCGGTGAGATCAATGGCGTGGGTGTTGCGCATCGTGGAGACACGGAATATCTGAAATCCCTGCCGGATGGTACGGAAAGTAACAATCTTGGCAATCTGCCGTCTGTGAGCGGATAAAAGCGAGGGGAGTTTCGGACATACATGGACTTTTTCGCAATACTCACGTTGATAGGCGGTCTGGCGTTATTCCTGTTCGGGATGAAGACCATGGGGGATGCTCTTTCTAAACTTGCCGGGGGAAGGTTAGAGCAGATTCTGGAGCATATGACCAATCATCCCATCAAGGCAGTAGCTTTAGGCGCAGTCGTAACAGCAGTCATTCAGTCGTCTTCCGCGACTACAGTTATGGTGGTGGGATTTGTCAATTCCGGGATCATGAAGCTGTCACAGGCGGTGGGCGTCATCATGGGAGCTAATATAGGCACGACGATTACTTCATGGGTGCTTAGTCTGACAGGCATTGAAGGCGGTAATTTTTTCCTAAGTTTGTTAAAACCGTCTTCATTTACGCCTGTTCTTGCCGCGGTCGGCGTGGTATTTCTGATTTTTCTGAAAAATGATAAAAAAAACGATTTCGGAACGATCCTGCTTGGTTTTGCGGTTTTGATGTTTGGGATGGAAACAATGAGCGACGCCGTCAAACCGTTGGCTGAGGTGCCGGAATTTATGAAGCTTTTTACTGTGTTCGAGAATCCGGTTTTGGGAATGATCGTGGGTGCGATATTGACAGCGGTGCTTCAGAGTTCCTCGGCATCGGTAGGTATATTGCAGGCAATATGCGCAACAGGGGCAGTCAGTATCGGCGCTGCGATTCCGATCATTCTGGGGCAGAATATCGGCACCTGTTTCACGGCGCTCCTTTCCGGCGTAGGTGCTGGCAGAAATGCAAGGCGTGCGTCTCTGGTACATCTTTACTTCAATCTGATCGGAACGATCAGTTTTATGATCATATTTTATTCAATGAATTTTTTTCTGCATTTTAACTTCCTAAAAAATGCGGCGGGCGGTGGGACCATCGCTCTGGTCCATAGTTTGTTTAACATTAGCGCAACTCTGCTTTTGCTGCCTTTGGCAAAAGGGATCGAAAAGCTGACTTATATCGCGCTGCCTGTTACCAAGGAGGAAACAGAAAGCGATGAAATGGGTCCGGACAACACGCCTCTGGATGAGCGGTTTCTGGAGCGGCCCGCCTTTGCAGTGGCGCAGTGTAAAAGTGCCCTTTGTGAAATGGCAAAACTGGTGGAGGAAGCAATGGCGCTTTCCGTTCAATCCGCTGACAAATATAATAAGGATGATATCGAGCGCATCCTTCAGATTGAGGATATTGTGGATGGTAAGGAGGATGAGCTGGATAATTATCTATCAAAGCTTGCGTCCAAGCAGCTGTCAGAGAAAGATAGTAAGCTGGTAAATAAGTTTGGCAAATGCATTACCGAATTTGAACGGATCTCGGATTATCTGAAAAGCATCGCGTATGTTTTGCAAAAGATGAATAAAAAGAAAAAGAAATTTTCAAAGAAAGCAGCCTCTGAGCAGGCGCTGATTTTTCACGCGACCTATGAGATCGTGGAGAATGCAGTGAGCTGCTTCGTACATGAAGATAGGGAGATGGCGGGAAAGGTTGATCCACTGGCTGAGGTGATCTCGTCTTTGAAGGAGAGGATTAGAAAAAATCATAATAGACGTCTGGAAAAGGGAAAATGCTCGATTGACTTAGGAATGGCACTGACCGACATTGTGAACTCTTTGGAGCGGATTGCGAGGCACTGTTCCAACATTGCCGAAGAGGAGATTGCTGTCGGAACAGATAAGTTTGCGCTTCACCAGTATGCAAAACTTACAAAGGAAAATAGTGAATTCTACAGGGAACAGGTTATGATATACCAAAATAAGTATTCTCTTTTAGAAGATTTTCACATAGAAAGGGATATGTTATAATCTGCTTAAAAGTATTTCGTGTGGGAGTTGCTGATATGCAGTTTGTTATTACCTTTTTAGAAGGAATGATTTCTTTTATATCGCCCTGTATGCTGCCGATGCTGCCGGTCTATATTTCGTATTTTGCAGGCGGTGCAGATAAGAAAAAGCATGTGATTATCAGGGCATGTGCTTTTGTTTTTGGTTTTACCGTCGTCTTTACAAGTCTGGGGATATTTGCAGGAAGCCTTGGATTTTTTCTGGTCAGATACCGGACCATCGTCAATATCATATCCGGTGTTGTCATTATTCTTTTTGGACTCAGCTATCTGGAAATGATTCCTCTGCCGTTTTTCAAGGGGATTCAGGGCGAACATGAGATCACCGGAATCTTGTCGGCGTTGTTATTTGGCATGATCTATTCCGTCAATCTGACGCCATGCGTGGGAGCGTTTTTGGGGTCTGCGATTATGATGGCGTCTTCTTCAGCAGATGCACTTGGGGGTGGTCTGCTGCTTTTGACATATTCTCTGGGATTGGGAATTCCGTTTCTGCTTGCCGCAGCGCTGACGGATCAGTTAAATGTAATCTTTCAAAGAATCAAAAAGAATTACCGATGGATCAACCGGATCTGCGGGTGCTTTTTCATTCTGGTAGGAATCCTGACGGCATTTGGGGTGCTGAATTCCATGATGCGGATATTAGATTGAAAAATAAGATTGATATCTTATTTTTCAATCAGCAATTTGAGTCAGAGTCTCAAATTGCCTTGATCGCAGCAAGCTGCTCTGACATGGAGGATAGTGTGATACTTAGGAAATATCATTTAAGATAAGGAGACATGCATTGTTATGAAAAAAATGATCATACTTTCGGCGGTATTTATTGTGATGATGGCAGCAGCTGTTGTGGGATATCAAGTACTATCTTCGGATTATAATATGGAAGCGATAGAACATAAAGGAGAGACAACTGACGAAAAAGAAACGGAAACGGACGATCGTGATACGGATGATCAGAATACAGACGATCAGGATACGGAAAAAGACGAACCGGAGGAATCGATAAATGTACCAGTGGTAGGAACTGTACTGGCAGCAGATTTTACAGTAGAGGATTGGGAGAGCGTTCAGGTCAATCTTTCAGATTATTATGGAAAGCCGGTGATAGTTAATTTCTGGGCAACCTGGTGCGGACCCTGTAAATTGGAGCTGCCGGCATTTGATAATGCATACGCGGCGTATCAGGATGAGATCACATTTTTAATGGTCAATATGACGGATGGCTATTCGGAGACGGTAGATGGCACGAAGCAGTTCATTGAGGAGAATGGGTATTCTTTCCCAGTCTATTTTGATACCTCCTATGAAGCATATCAGGCGTATGGAGTGACTGCGATACCGATGACGCTTTTTATTGACGCTGATGGAAATCTGATCAATTATGAATTGGGCGCTATGTCGGAAAGTACATTGATAGGGTATCTGCAGGAATATTATGGAGTGGAATAAATAGATCTCTATGCTGGGGCTTGTTTGCGTGGCATCATTGTATTGTTTGTAAAAGATAGCTTTTCGAGTTGCAATTTTATTTTATTAAAAATATAATTAATTTAAAAATAAAGTGTAACAGATGTAGGAAAAGTTGGCAAGAGAAAATTTGGTAAGTGGAAGGGCTAAAGACATATGAACAAAAAGAAGGTTATTATATTTGGGGTAATAGGCGCTATTATACTGCTTGGGGTGATATGGCTAGTCGGTTTCTGGAAAATTAACCTTAATCTTATGAGGGGAGAGATATCAGTAACGATCAACGGAGAAGAATATCTATTGGAGAAGTTGGCATGTAGATATGAAGACGGGAGTGATGAAAAAGTAATGTTTGGAAAAGCCTTTATGGATTCCGGAGTTACTTTTACAAATAGCGGGTCAAGTTATGGTATGTATGAATATACTTTTTGGATACATAATGAAGAAATTAATATTGAACCCAAAATTCAGGTATTTAAAGCAAACTGGTATCGCATTTGCGGTATTAATATAGATATCGATATATATGAAGATCAAGAGGTATGGAATGCTGATGTTTCTGTTGAAACAAATGTTACGACTTATCAGCAAACGTTTTATGATATCGAAAATAATGCAATAGAAATGCGGGTTGAGTAGTAAGGGTGCAGAGGATGAAAAAGAATAAAGTTATAACATTGATTACAATCATAGCAGTGATAGCCATAGCAGCGATTTTCTTAGGCGTAAATTATTTGATGGACGTCTATGTACAGCGGCAGAGTACGACGCAGTCGGGCAATCAGGCTGCAGCCGGACAACAGCCGGTCAGTCAGGCGTATAGCCTGATCCTGACGACGATGGATTCACCGGAAGAAAGCGGCGTATGCGGTGAACATCTGGAATGGTATTATAAAGATGAAATCCTTGTCATCACTGGTACAGGGGAAATGGATGAATACATATACTCTGCTGATCGTGCACCCTGGTATGACAGCTTACGGAATCAGATAGGTTGTGTCATCCTTGATGAAGGAGTAACGAGCATCGGCGGTGCAGCATTTGAAGGTTGTGACAGTATGACAGAAATCATCCTGCCGTCATCTTTGACATACATTGATGAAGAGGCATTTGCAGACTGCAGCAGCCTGATGCAGATTGATCTGCCAGATAGTGTAACAAGCATTGGTGAGGATGCATTTGCTGGCTGCAGCAGTTTACGGGATATTGCAATACCGGACGGCGTAACAAACATTGGCGAGAGAACTTTTTACTACTGTACTGATTTGAGAGAGATTACACTGCCGGATTCCGTGACCAGCATTGACAGTTTTGCATTTGCAGGTTGTCGTGGTTTGAGAGAACTCATGCTGCCGGATTCTGTGACAAGCATTGGCGAGAGAACATTTTCTGGCTGCAGAAGTTTGACGCAGATCGGGTTGCCGGATAGCATAACAAGCATTGGCGATAGTGCATTTTATGGTTGCAGTAGTTTGAAAGAGATCACGCTGCCGTCTTCCTTGATAAATATTGGAACTGAAGCATTTTATGGCTGCAGTGGTCTGACGGAAATCACGATACCTGATTCCGTAACAAGCATTAGCGCTCGTGCATTTTCAGGCTGTGACTGGCTAACAAAGATTACAATACCAGACAGCGTAACAAGCATTGGTGAGGAAGCATTTGAGGAGTGCAGCGGATTAACAGAGAT
>CAMWHY010000150.1 GCA_947174185.1 uncultured Lachnospiraceae bacterium
TACTACTACACATAGAGAACGATTTTATCCTTTCTCTATGCCATTCTGCACATATTGCAGGAAAAATTTTATGATGGAGGCTATGTAACATGGCAAACAACGACAACAACCAGAATCAGAAAAACAATCAGAATCAGAGCAAGAACAGCAGCCAGAATTCCACTCAGAATTCTACTCAGAATCAGAACAAGAACAACAGCCAGAATTCTTCTCAGAATCAGTCCAGCAACGCAAACAACGATCAGGATTACGATTACTAAATCTGGCTGGCTTCGGGGGAGGTCATCTCTCCCGAAGTTGTTTTTCTTTACATAGTTTGGTTTATTTTCATTCTTTGTTCATTTTATTTTAACAATTATAACGCCGCAATTTTTCATTTTATATTTGATATAACATCTTGCTATTTACTCCCATTTTCTGTATAATTAATGGCGACGGTCTCACCAGTTTTCGATGGCTGATTCCGTGACGCATGGGTGGGGTTTCAGCCCAGCAAAAACTATATCAGAGAAGGAGAATAAAGTATGAAGTTTGGTTATTTTGATGATGCCAACAGAGAGTATGTCATCACATCTCCCAGGACTCCATATCCATGGATCAACTATCTGGGTACGCAGGGATTTTTTTCATTGATTTCCAATACTGCGGGCGGTTACTCATTCTATAAGGATGCAAGGCTTCGTAGAATTACAAGGTATCGTTATAACAATGTTCCCATTGATATGGGCGGTCGTTATTTCTATATTAAGGACGGTGAAACGATCTGGAATCCCGGCTGGTCACCGGTCAAGACAGAACTTGACGCTTATGAATGCCGGCATGGCATGGGCTATACCATTATTACGGGCAAAAAAAATGATTTAAAAGCGGAAGTTACCTTTTTTGTTCCTCAGAATTACGACGGCGAAGTACAGCAGGTAGTCCTAACCAACGAAGGCAGTTCTTCCAAGGAATTTTCACTCTTCTCCTTTGCTGAATGGTGTCTGTGGGATGCGCAGGACGACTGCACGAACTTCCAGAGAAACTACAGTACAGGGCGCGTTGAAGTTGTCGGCTCTACGATTTATCACAAGACAGAATACAGAGACAGACGCGATCACTTTGCATTCTATACCGTTAATGATACCATTGACGGATATGATACCGACAGGGACGCTTTCATCGGTCTTTACAACGGATTCCACAATCCGGAAGCTGTTATGGCCGGAAAAGCAACGGATTCCTTTGCCGACGGATGGTCTCCGATCGCTTCCCATTACAAGAAGATTACGCTTGCTCCGGGAGAATCCAAGACGCTTGTATATATCCTTGGTTATGTAGAAATGCCTGCTGACCAGAAATTTGAAGCAGACGGCAAGACGATCAACAAAGCAAAAGCGCTTAAAATGATCGAGCAGTACGACACGCCGGAAAAAGTTGCTGCCGGGATGGCAGAACTTAAGGCTGCATGGGACAAGCTTCTTGGCATCCTGAATGTCGAAACGCCGGATGACAAGGTCAACCGTATGGTCAATATCTGGAACCAGTATCAGTGTATGGTAACATTTAATCTTTCCCGATCCGCTTCCTACTTTGAGTCCGGCATCGGTCGCGGCATGGGCTTCCGTGATTCCAATCAGGACGTTCTTGGTTTCGTACACCAGATACCTGACAGGGCAAGGGAACGTATCATTGATATTGCTTCCACGCAGTTCCCGGACGGCGGATGCTATCATCAGTATCAACCGCTGACTAAGAAAGGCAATGCCGATATCGGCGGCGACTTCTCGGATGATCCGTTGTGGCTGATCCTTTCCGTTTCCGCATACATCAAGGAAACCGGCGACTGGACAATCCTTGACGAGATGGTTCCATATGACAATGATATGTCGATTGCGCAGACTATGCTGGAGCATTTGAAGGTTTCCTTCTATCATATAGTGAATAATCTGGGTCCTCACGGACTTCCGCTTGCAATGCGTGCCGACTGGAATGACTGTATCAATCTTTCCTGCTATTCCGATACGCCGGGTGAAAGTTTCCAGACCTACACGAATCCAAAATTTGCCGCAGAAGGCGGTTATTCCAAGATTGCCGAGTCCGTTATGGTGGCTACGCTCTTTACCTATACAGGTCCTAACTATGTAGCAATCTTAAAACATCTTGGCAAGGAAGATGAGGCTGCCAAAGCGCAGGCTGAGATCGACAAGATGAAGGCTAATATTATGGAATCCGCATTTGACGGCGATTGGTTCCTTCGTGCTTATGACGCGGAAGGCAAGAAGATGGGATCCAAGGAATGTGAAGAAGGCAAGATCTTCATTGAACCGCAGGGATTTGCGGTTATGTCCGAGATCGGCAAGGAAGAAGGCGCAGACATTAAGACACTCAACGCCATTGATAAGTACTTAAATACCGACTTTGGTCTTGTACTGAACAATCCTGCCTTTACAAAATATTATGTACAGTATGGCGAGATCTCAACATATCCGGGCGGCTATAAGGAAAACGCCGGCATCTTTACGCATAACAATGCATGGATCATCTGCGCGGAAGCTTATGCCGGACGCGGAGACAAAGCATTTGAATATTATTCCAAGATTGCTCCTGCATTTACTGAAGAAACGTCTGATATCCACAAGACGGAGCCGTATGTATATGGTCAGATGATCGGCGGAAAGGACGCTGGTTCCGATATCGGAAAGCCCGGCAACCACTTTGGTCAGGGAAAGAACTCCTGGCTGACCGGAACGGCAGCGTGGAACATGGTTGCGATCTCCCAGTATATTCTGGGTATCGCTGCAGACTTCGACGGCTTACGGATTGATCCTTCTATCCCGGCTGCATGGGACGGACTCAGTGCAAAACGTGAGTTCCGCGGCGCAACCTACGATATTAAGGTAACAAACCCGAACCATGTGTGCAAGGGCGTAAAAGCGGTAACGGTTGACGGCAATTCAATCGAAGGCAACGTCCTTCCTGCATTCGGCGACGGCAAAACGCATACTGTGGAAGTAACGATGGGCTGATAAGATCTGTGAATAGTTACTTAAGGGCAGAACCGGTTTTATTGGTTCTGCCCTTATTACTTATTTTATGCTTTCAATAAATTCTTCAAGACATATCTGCTTTTCATAGATGATCTGCGCATTTTCCACACCCACATACCTAAAATGCCATGGTTCATAACTGATTCCGGTAATTTCTTCTTTTCCCTGTGGGTAACGCAGTATAAATCCATATTCGTGGGCATTTTCCGCAAGCCATAGATAAACATCCTCATTTTCACATTGTTCTTTATCCGCATTGATATCAACAGCAATTCCCAGCTGATGCTCGCTTGTCCCCGGAACCGCAACCCATTCTTCTGCAATTCTTTCCGCCCTTACTCTGAAATAGCCCTCATTTATATAGGCTTGTACTTTTTCAGCAAAAATTTCTTCCTGTTCTTCCGCTGACCGGTATCCTTCCCGCACGATCGGATATATCCCTTCCGCCCTCATATCATCAAACATTTCCTGTAATTGAGGATATATTCTGGAATCCACTTTTTCGCCGTTGGATAATTCTGTCAGCTCTATCTCATAGTCATCCGGTATGTAACTATTACGATTCACCAAAATGAGATTCCAACCATTTTCTTCACTGGCAATGGGATGCGTGTTGTTGCAAAAAGAAAAAAAGAAATTGCCAGAATCTATGATTCTGTAAAATACTGCTATCCATAACAAAAGCATTAGCAGCATGACAGCCGCAATCTTTATTTTATACTTATTTCGTTTTTGACGCCCCTTCATAAATCTTCTCTTAGCCCTCTCTAAAACTTATAAAAATAACCATGCCTTTCCGTAACCTGCAAATTTGAGCCGCAGGCACAAATTTGTGATTGAAAAATCTTTGATTTTTCAATCTAATAGCCTGCTATTATATATAACGAATCAGCCGGGCAAAGATTTTCATGGCATTGCGAAAATTGAAAAATAAATGAGAGCCGGTTTCCCGGCCCCCTTGAGCTAAAATGTTTTTTTGTCAAAAGCCCTGCCGGACTTTAAAAAATACCATGTCTTAGCAAACATCCTCTTACTGGCACAGCTTCGCAACCACCTGATTGATTACTTTTCCGTCCGCCTTGCCTTTCAGCTCGCCCATAACAGCTTTCATGATCTGGCCTTTATTCTTTGTTGCAAGCACATCTGCAAATTTATCCTTCAAAACCGCCTCTACCTCTGTTTCCGACATCATCTGCGGCGCATATTCCGAGATGACATTATAACGCGTCTGATATTCCTCCAGCAGTTCCTTCCGGTCTGCCGGACATCCGTCGATCTGCTCCTTGACCGTCTTCATTTCCTTTAAGATCACACGGTTTGTCAGTTCCTCCGGGATATCCTCCCGGCAGCCTTCATCGATTGCAGCTTTCTTTACCGCCGATACCAGAGAGGAAATTGCGTCCTTTCTTGCCTTGTCATGCGCCTTCATGGCTGCGATCATATCCTTTTGCAGAGTTTCCATTGTCATAATTCTTTTCCTCCTTAAATGATTGTTTTATAAAATAACTATTGAAGTTTATTTCAGCACTCCACCCACATCCTGTATCCTGATCAATACATTACCATGCTCGTCCTGCTTATATTGGAAGAGATTGCTGTCCTCTAAACATTCGATGGGAACCTGCAGTTCGATCCCGCTCTCTAAGACGATCTTCTGTTTTTTCTTCAGCTTCCGTTCCGTCTTCTTTCCGACCTCTACCGGCTTATCGGCGATCTGCAGTTCTTCCACTTTCTCACGGTAGACTTCCTTTGCTCTTTCATTATCGGCGAACAGTCTTTCCTCCATCTTAACCGGACTGATCTCACCCATTTCCACTGCTTCAGAAGCTGCTTCCTGACGATATTCAAATACTTTCTTCGGCGCTTCCTCATGTTCCTTATAACATTCCTTGATCGTATCCAGAACTGCATTTTCAAAGACAGTGACCATCTCTTTTTCCGACTTATTCAGTTCCAGCTGCAGGATACGCTCCGCCATGTAATTGACCATTTCACCGTCTATGTAACACTTGCTGTCCGACATCCAGACCTTTCTTTCATAAAGGTTGATATAGAAATAATCATACTCCTTCTGTGTATGGGACGGCAATAGCCTGCCGCTCTGTTTCCAAATCACCTGTCCTTCCTCTGTCATGTCGCAGGTGAATTTCGTCTGGTAATTTAATTTAAAAAATGCGATGACTGGCTGCTCCTCCACTGTCGCCCATAAAAACAGACCGCTTCCGGCACCCAGGCTGACCGCTTCCCCCAGAAGCGTGTGCATCTCATCCGTTACCACATCCACAAATGCCGCAAAATCTTCTTCCTTCTCCGGCAGAACTCTCGCCAGAAAAGAATCCTCCGAAAACCTCGCTTTCTTGGCAGCGACATTATCGTAATTATACGCATACAGCTGTAAAATATACTGATAAATCTCCCCATCCGGGTCTAACTGATATTCATTATAATCTACAAATTTCTTTGCCGCGTCGATGGAACTTAAAAAACATTTAGATAATTCAACTTTTGATGCATTCATAGATTCCCCTTCTTCCGTATTATTTCTATTCTGTATCTCTATTTATTATGTTTACCAGATTCCGCCTCTGTAGTTTACATAATATTGCATTTCATTGACGGATCTCTTTCGGCAGGTTTACATAATGTTGTTTCCCCTTGCCAAATCTCTTTTCCTGGCTTACATAATATTGTTTTCTACTGCTCTCCGATCCTAAAAAACGTCAGGATCAGCTTACAGATCTCTGTCCCTTTATCATCCCTGATCATTACATCAAATAAAGATATCGTCCTGCCGTTGCGTATCACATTGGCCTCTGCTTCGATATATTCCGTATCCTTGGCCGGATTCAAATAATGGATCTCCGCCGATGAGGTTGTAACGACTCCTCCATAACTCATAGCAGCATGTCCTGCAACCGTATCCGCTAACGTAAATAAACAACCTCCGTGAACATAGTCCATTGGGTTATTACAGCTCGCATCCAGAATAATCCTGCCCTTCGCATGCCCTTCCCCTAATTCCGTAATACGGATCCCCGTCTTTGCAATAAAGCCATGCTGCTTCTCATGAAGCTCATTTAATTCTTCACACGTCATACTGTTATCATCTCCCTAATTAAACGAGATACCCTTTGCAAATCAGCCATCAACAATCTGTCAATGACCGTTCTCTTGTTTCTATTAAATCTTCCTAAATTATTTTATCAAAAACTTATAAAAATATCAAAACCAAACCGAAATAACTTGCGCAGAGAATATTATAATTCATTCTCCCCACCGATTACAAGACCTAAAATGGTACTCGCCTCAACGAAAAAATATTCAAAGTACAAAGGCATCAAGATAGTAAAAATACCTTTGACAATAAAGTCCCTATCAATTACTATATTATTATAGAATTACAATACCTATTAAAAGGAAAGGATACAAAGGAAAACATGGACAACAATCAGATGGTAATGGAG
>CAMWHY010000151.1 GCA_947174185.1 uncultured Lachnospiraceae bacterium
GTTCCATTTGTCACCAACACGTTTTTCATTCCGGCCTTTTTTACCAATGTGCCTGTGTCGCGGATATATTCCCATCCGACCAGCGGCTCATTATAGGTAAATGCCACACCTATATTTCCCGCGGATTTGCAGGCAAGCGCCTTATCTGCCAAAGCCTTCGGAGGGATATAAACGGTTTCTGCCGTGTTAAAATCCGCCATGGAAATTTCATGATTTTGACAGAAAGGACATTTTAAATTACAGCCATAACTTCCGACGGACAGAATCCGACTTCCGGGCTGAAACATTTTAAACGGCTTTTTCTCGATCGCATCCAGTGCAAGGGACGTGATTCCTCCATAGTTTTCACATATGATTTTTCCGTCCTCATTTTTTCTTGCCCTGCAGAGCCCCCTTTGTCCGGGCTCCAAACTGCAATGGTGCATACATACCTGACAAACTGTTTTACTTTTCATAGATAGAAATAATGAATAACTCCTTTTCTACAAAGCATATTGGAAGAAATATTGAGCTATGCAAAGACCATCGTATATTCCGCCTGAAAGCTCTCCCCGCCGGCAAGCACATTGGTATATTCCCGTTCTTCCAGCGTCCCCTCAAAGTCCACGCCATCACACCTGCCATACCACGGTTCAATGCAGACAAAGGGCGCATTCTTTTTCTCCGGTGACCAGACCGCGAATAACGGTGTATCAAACCGCACTGTCACATAATGTCTGCCGTCCGGGTCCACAAGAGCAACTTCTCCTGTCTGATTCCCCTCAATCATATAAGTACATCTGTCAAAAAAGCCCGGCGTTATGTCAACCAAACCATCTTTCAGAGAAAGAATAAGGTCTTCTTTTACCGCCAGTCCGGTATCTAAAGTATTGCCATGATGGTGAATCTCTTCCACACCGCCAAAATAGATGCCATATCCGCTTTTATCCGCTTCCCCATGGATCGGACAGTTAAACGCAGGATGCGCGCCGATGGAAAAATACATCTTCTCCTCCCCGGTATTCTTCACCCGCCACATGACTTTTATCTGGTTATCTTTCAGTTCATAGCCGATCTGCAGTTCAAACGGAAACGGATATTTTGTCAAGGTCTCATCCGAGGAACGCAGTGTGAACCAAAGCTCCGTATCAGATTCTTCTGCCAGCTGATGCTCCATATCCCTTGCAAATCCATGCTGCCCCATGGGATACTGTCTGCCCTGATACGCATATTCTTTATTTTTCAGACTTCCGACAAAGGGAAATAAAATGGGTGAAGTCCTGCCCCAAAACCGCTTATCCCCGCACCACATATATTCTTTTCCGGTTTCTTTTGATCTGACCGATTTGATCTCCGCTCCAAAAGAATCTACCTCCAGCCTTAATCTGTCATTTTCTTTCACATAGCGCATCGTGTGACCCCCTCTTTTCAATTTATTCGTTTTTGAAAAAATCTTTGATTTTTCAATCTAAATCCGTAAAAATCATCCGAAATTGTTTCTGTCTTTCATAAAACTGTATGTAAAACACATCATCGGATGCTGCCTCTGCCTGATAGGGTGTCAGAAAAAATATTTTTAAAAACATCATATTGATGTTTTTACGAAACTCATCATCCTCATTTTCCCGTATCAGTCCCTCGACCTGATCCACCAGATCGTGCCATTGCAGTATAAACTCCTTATTCCTTTTATAATCCGGCGTATCGATCCACTTCCTGACCTTGATCTTTGTCTTGGGATGCAGACATTCCCCTGTCTGCAAAAAATACCGAAAGGTATCCCCTTCGTAATATCTGCCCAGCGGAAACAGACGGCAGATACCGGGGCGGAACGCATGAATGCTGCATCGCCCTTTCTCGTTCAGAAAAGCGCACTGTTCCTTCTCTCCTGTCATTTTCAGATTGGGAAGGATCACTCCGTCTACAACGCTCAGCTCCACCTGATCCGCAAGCAGCGCCTCCATAGAAAGACCGCATCCCTTTGTCAGCCGCCAGATATCATAAGGATCTAATGTAATAGAATTTCCCATCCCCTGACAGCATTTGGAACAGCCGCTGCAATCCAGACAGTCAGCTTTTACCATATCTTCCTCATCATATATTTTTCCGTCGGATATCTCCTCCAGGTTTACATAACGCCTCATACTTATCCTCGTGTCTAATCTGTCCAACTCTTTATCAACGCAATCTCCGCCGCATAACCTTCATCTTCATTCGGTGTCTCCAGAATAAACGGTCTGTCCTGCAGCAGCGGATGGGTCGCAACCCGTTTCAACGCCTCCAGACCGATCTTGCCCTGCCCGATCTTCTCATGGCGGTCCTTATGGCTCCCACACGAATTCATGCTGTCATTAAAATGCACCGCTTTCAGATGTTCCAGCGCAATGACCCGGTCAAATTCCTTCAATACGCCGTCCAGATCTTCCACGATATCATATCCGCCATCCCAGACATGACAGGTATCCAGACATACACCCAGCTTGTCCCTGCAGTCCGTCTTCTCCATGATCTCCTTCAACTCTTCAAAATTTCTTCCGACCTCGCTTCCTTTGCCTGCCATGGTTTCCAAAAGAACCGTGGTGGACATTTCCGGCCAAAGTGCCTGATTCAGCGCATCAGTGATCAACTCGATCCCCTTTTCCACTCCCTGCCCCACATGGGAACCGGGATGAAAATTATAATAATGTCCCGGAAGATATTCCATCCGTTTCAGATCATCCTGCAGCATCTCAATCGAAAATTTCCTCACGTCCGGTTTTTCTGCACAAAGATTCATGGTATAAGGCGCATGCGCCACCAGTCTTCCAAAACCGTGTGTCTCCATAAGCTCCTGCAGCCGCTTTACATCCTTCGGATCGATCGCCTTTGCGCTCCCGCCTCTTGGATTCCTTGTAAAGAAGGCAAATGTATCGCCGCCAAGCTCCACAGCATGTTTTCCCATGGCCTCAAATCCCTTAGATGACGCTAAATGATTTCCAATGTATATCATATGTTATCTCCTCACTTTTGTTTTTCTTTTTAGTTTTTATC
This sequence comes from uncultured Lachnospiraceae bacterium, assembly GCA_947174185.1. Taxonomy (GTDB): domain Bacteria; phylum Bacillota; class Clostridia; order Lachnospirales; family Lachnospiraceae; genus NK4A136. Next base: position 3,010 of record CAMWHY010000151.1, read on the forward strand.
CTTATCTTGAATATTCCGGAACCGGTTAAAATCATTCACCAGTTCCTTGATGCACCAGATCTGTGTATCAAATGCCCCCGCTTTTGTGAGATTGATCAGCAGCATTCCGATGGGTATCGCTACGATCATGCCAAAGACGCTGCTGACCCGATAGCCGACGTACATAAAGAACAGCGCAGCAAATGGGTCCATCCCCAAGGAATCTCCCACCATTTTAGGCTGAAGTAGCTGGTGGATTAAAAACGTAAGCGCATACAGGGCAATCATTCCGACTGCAATCTGATAACTTCCTGAAAACAGCTTGATCACTGCCCAGGGCAGAAGCACTGTTCCCGTACCAAAAACCGGCAACACATCAAGTAATGCAATGCCAAATCCGATCAGCCATGCGTATTTTACCTGAAAGATGATCAAACCAATAACTAACACAACGTAGATCACTATCATGATCTTAAACTGCGCCTTAAAATATCCGCCTACCGCCCCCAATGTCTGCCGGTATAGCCGCAGTGTCTTTTCCTTAAAAGACGCGGGCATGATTTTATCCAGTTTTTCCGCCAGCTTCTCCCTGTCTGCAATAAAGAAATACGTTGCCAAAAATCCCACAATAATGGAAATGATCATATTGGGAATACTCTTTGCCACATCTCCGATCATAGACACCGTATCCCCATTTTCCGTTCTGGTAAGCAATCCGCCCATAAATGCCAGAATATCATTGGTCAGATTGCTCAGATCCACACCACTGATAAGCGGAAGATCATTGATGAGGTTTTGCAACTGCTCGATGGCATTCTTGACTTCCTGTTCTGCATTCCCAGACATGGTAGGCAGATAGTCCATAAAATCCCTCAGTCCGGTCCGCAATGCCAGCGCCAGGCCGTATGCAAGCAGCGCAACAATACCTATGGCCAATGCGATCATTAGCACAGAACCAAACTTTCTGTTGATCCTGATCCGCCTGTCCAAAAATCTGACAATCGGATTCACCAGCAGCGAAAACAAAAATCCTACAACAAAAGGCATAAAATATACGATCACCCTTGGCACTACAAAAATGATCACAAGGATCACTACCACGGTAAGCATCAGATTACAAAGTATTTTCAGATATTTTACGGAACCTTTCATTTTATTTCCCGTGCTGCCGCCTCTTTCAAAACAGTCCATCTTCCAGCGTGCATAATCCTTTCCTTATCATTTTATCCTTTCTGCCCCAAAAATACAATGCGGCAATCCGTATTTTTCCAAATACAGCCAAAAATCCTTTGTATTATTATCGCCTTACAAAAATATGTCCGCGGAAGCTCCACGGACATATCATCCCTACCTAACACCTTGCACACTTATAACCATGCCTTTCCACAGCCTGCAAATTTGGGCTGCAAGCACAAATTTGTGATTGAAAAATCCTTGATTTTTCAATCTGACTAACTCCATCCAAACAACATCATGATCCAGTACACCAGTCCCAACAGCCAGCTCGCGAAGATGCCGTATAAGATGACCGGTCCGGCAATGGTAAATATCTTACTGCCGATGCCGAATACCTGTCCTTCCTTCTTATACTCAATCGCCGGGGATACCACGCTGTTGGCAAATCCCGTAATCGGCACCAAAGCGCCTGCTCCGCCCCATTTGGATATTTTTGTATAAAGACCAAATCCGGTTAAAATCACAGAAAGCAGGATCAGCATAAGAGAACACCAGCTTGATGCATCCTGCTGTTCCATTCCCATCGCAGTGCCAAAATTGATGATCCCCTGTCCAATGGTACATATGATGCCCCCGACGATAAATGCATGCAGCATCTGTTTCCACAGCTTATGCGTCGGCGTGATATCATCAATATAGTCCCGATACTCCTTCTGTTTGATTTCATCTATGCTTCCGCTTTGTTCATTCATTTCGCATTCCACCCTAAATATATGATATTTTTTATATTTTTCATATTATTTGATGGAAACTTATTTTTTATTCATATTTACAAATTGAAAGGCTTGCAGAATCGTATTTTAGCCTCTCAAATGAGCCAGCTGATCTTTTACCTGCACCATCATCTGGGTATATTTGGTCAGCTTATCCCTTTCTTCCTGTACCTTTGCTTCCGGCGCCTTGCTCATAAACCGCTCGTTATTTAACATACCGTTCACGCGGGCGATCTCACCATCCAGCCGTTTCTCTTCCTTTTCCAGACGCTCGATCTCCTTCGATACATCCACCAGTTCTGCAAACGGCATATAGATCATTCCATTGGGAATGACTACCGATACCGCATCAGAATCAATGCCGGTCTTATCCTCCTGGATCACCACCTCGCTTGCCATGCCAAGCGTTGCAAAGAATACTCTGCCGGATTCAAAGACATGGCGCAGTTTGACATTCTCGGACACCACATAGACCTTTGCCTTGCGATTCGGCGCCACATTCATAGAGGTACGCGTATTTCTGATGCCGCGGACTGCCTCCTTGATCGTCTCGATGGCAAACTCCTCCTCCGGAAATTCATATTTCTTCTGGTATTCCGGCCACTTGGAAATCATGATGGAGTCTTCCTCATCCTGCAGGTTGCAGAAGATTTCCTCCGTAATAAACGGCATATAGGGATGCAAAAGCTTCAGCGACTCGATCAAAACTGTCTTTAAGGTAAAGATCGCCGCACCCTTGCTGGTATCTGCATCGCTGTACAGACGCGGTTTTACCATCTCAATATACCAGTCACAGAACTCCTCCCAGATAAAATCATAAATCTTTTGAACGGCAACACCCAGTTCAAAATGCTCCATATTATCGGTAACGCTGACAATCAGCGCATTCAATTTAGAGAGTATCCACTGATCCGCCATGGTCAGTGCCTTCGGCGTAATCTCAGCAGGATCAGCCTTTTCAATATTCATCATAATAAACCGGGACGCATTCCAGATCTTATTGGCAAAATTCCGGCTTGCCTCTACACGTTCCCAGTAAAAACGCATATCATTGCCCGGTGCATTACCGGTGATCAACGTAAGCCTAAGTGCATCTGCTCCGTATTTATCGATCACCTCCAACGGGTCAATGCCGTTACCCAGAGATTTACTCATCTTGCGCCCCTGGGAATCCCTTACCAGCCCATGGATCAATACATATTTAAACGGCGACTTGCCCGTCTGCTCCAACGCCGAGAATACCATCCTGACTACCCAGAAAAAGATGATGTCATAGCCGGTTACCAGCACATCCGTCGGGTAAAAATAAGAAAGCTCCTCTGTTTCCTCCGGCCAGCCAAGTGTGGAAAATGGCCACAATGCAGATGAAAACCATGTATCCAGCGTATCCTCATCCTGCTGCAGATTCGTTTTGCCGCACGCCGGACATTTTTCCGGCATCATTTTGGCAACCGTCATTTCACCGCAGTCCTGACAATAATAT
>CAMWHY010000152.1 GCA_947174185.1 uncultured Lachnospiraceae bacterium
CATCTTCCGTTTTTATCATGGTTCGGAAAAACGCGTTGCCGCTATTTAAGCCGGACACCTCATGGGTCTCTGTAAAACGGTAAGTGGAAAGCGGCGTTTCCATCGCCGGATTCAATGGCTCCTGTGGTTCTTTTTTCCCACACCCCACCATCAAAACTACAAACATAGTCAAAAGGCACAGGAGTATATTTTTTCTAATTGTTTTTTGTCCCATTGTGTTATTCCTCCATATACAGGGTGATCTCGTTATCTACTTCCTCCATATACTGTTCCAGCGTGATTTCGTCGTCCAGATAACGCTGGAGATTCAGGCGGATCTTTTCCTCCAGAATCGCATTCCGGTAGGTCGGAACCGAAAGGCTGTCAAGAACGGACATATAATACTCCTGTTCTCCGTCAAGGAATACATTCATCCCCGGATTCTGCTCCTGCCAATCTATAAATGCTTCTTCCAGATCCTGATAAATATCAAGCAGACCTCTCATATTTACCGGCATGCCGTAAGGATGCTCCCCATTACCAATATAATAACCCATTGCTATTTTGCTCTGAACCTCCGTACTTAACATATACTTTATAAACAGTTCCGCCGTATCCATATTTTCACTTTTAGCATTAATAGAATAGACCATTAACGGAGTAAATGTTTTGACATCATCGTATGCAAACACATCATATGTTTCATGTTGGTATTCCCTTGTGATGTATATTAAATAAAATATATCAGAATAATAGTTGAAGTTGTACAATCCGATGCTGCGGCCAGACTCTGCCTGCCTGTTTTCCACATACAAACCATAATAATAATTGACATCTACCAGTCCATAACTCCGGTCAGCGACATTATAATACACCCCTCTGACTTGCTCAGCAGAACTTTCCCATGACCGAATCTGTTCATCCGTTGTATGCTCCATCAGGGCATCCCATACTTCCTTAAATCCGGATACAAACTTTTCCAACTCCTGTCTGTCATAACTTTCTCCATTGCCAAATATTCTATAGGAATATGCCGGATACAGCGTCTGGAACAGTCCCGTAACATCATAGATATTCAGATCGTTGCCATATTCCGGATTCGGGCAAGGACTGTTCTGAATATATTCTGCAAGCCCTTCCAGACTATTCAGGGAATCCATACTATCCGAAGGTGCAGATATCATCGTAACTCCAAACTGTGACGGTATCGCATAGATCTCACCGTTTTCCCCACGATAACAGGATAAGAACGTGGTATTGCATTCCGGATTTTCCCTCAAAATCTCATCATACAAGCCGGACAGTTCCGCCAGCATGCCGCTATCCCTATACGCAGCGTAGTTTAAGTCATCCATCAGTATGATGTCCGGTCCGTTACCTGCCAGAAGCTGCGTGTTCAGTGAATTGACAGCTTCCGTAAATGTGATATTGCTTCCCTCCTCACGTCCGACTTCAATATTGACCGTAATGTTAGGATATTTGTCTTCAAATTGTCTGACGGTCTCCTCCAGGTATTCCTGCGAATACAACGTATATATGGTGATCTCCTCATGGGGCAAATTCTCATCCATCGCAACCACCTCATCCGACTCACTGCAGCACAGGAAATAAAGGGTGTTGTCATTCTCAAGATATCCCAGAAGATAAAACATTTCTCCATCCTGTACAAAACTGAGTGTACCTCCAACATTTGCAGCTTTGACATCCCTGTTGCGATAAATACACTCTATCACGGAACTGCCCACCACATACCGGTACATACCGGAATCTAAGAGGAGCGTTACCGCACCGTTCCCATCTGCCCGCATAACCTCATGGGCATGGTATATGTCCCAGGACTTCGACCGGTCATAAGCATTCTGCAAATCTTCCGATAAATATTCGTTAACGGCGGAGTCTTCCAAAACCAATTCCCCTGAGGCTTCATCATAGACCTTAATAGCGTCAAGGGTCAGAAAAAAGATCTCACTCTCCGTAAAACACATGTCTATCGTGTTTGTTACAGGATAGGACCGGATCAGCCTGCCATCCACTCCGTATTCCTCAACTTTATGATCGGTACTGATCAGTATAGCGTCTCCTGCTGCATTAAAACGTACTGAATTAACACCCTCGTTATTTTCCGCAATCACACTGCTCCCACTTCCGTTTATATATACCACCTGATAACCGTCAACAAGAACAGCATATTCACCCGCTTCATTCATATCGCTCCGGGAGAAGAAACCCCAGTTTCCCTCTTCTATGAGATCCAGGGCTGCCACCTGTTTATCCCAGGTAGCGCCCCCATCAGCCGTGTAACATTCAGCAAGATTCCCTTCACCATCCACATAAAGAATGCTAAAGCCATCCTCTGTCTTTTTCATCGCCTGAAAGAATGCATTGGCGCCAGTCAGATCGGACACCTCATTGACCTGCGTATATTGATACAGGTGAAGCGACATTTCCACTGTCGTATTCAACGGGTCCTGTACCTCATCCTTCCTACACCCTGTCATCCAGACAATAAAAGTGGTTAAAATGACCAAGAGCATGATTTTTCTGATTTTTACTTTTTGTTTCATGCTGTTTTCCCTCCCTTTTATTTTTTATTTAGTTGTTTCAAAAATCTGAACAAACCGACGATCAGAACCGCTGCCAGAAATACCAGAACTGTACGCAGCCCCATCATCTGAAATGATTTTCTAAGACAGACCTGTTCCGTAATATCTTTGTTGTCAAAAAAGATATGTTCCAGGCGCATTTTGAGTTCCTCGGAATAGCTGCCCCAGAATTCAAAATCAGACCATTTCGACGGTGTTTCGATCCACTTTGCCCCAGATACATAGTCTGTCAGATAATAAGTCTGATCCATCGATCCATATACACTGTTCAGAAGATCCGCATACTGATCCCGATACCATTCGTCAGCAGTATTCAGAATCAACCCGTCAATCCTTTGATCATCCTCAAATTTACTGCTGATAACCATAAGGGGAACATTCACATCCAGCACCCCGCGTACCACGTACTCCCTGTCGTCATAAGTTACCGTCTGCCCCAGCGTATCAGTTGTACCAAACAATCCATATAGCGTCTCCGCATCCAGCAGACATCCGGAAATATCATCATGAGCCAGCCGATTGAAAGATGGAAACAGAATATCCGAATCTATATTTTCTCCTACCACCGTCACTGTAGCAGTGCGTTGAACGATTCCCTCAAGCTGCCGGTCATTCTCAATAAAATAACATCCTTCAATAAATTCACGGGACTCCAGGCCGGATGCCAGATCAGAATAGACAAATCCTTCCATTCCACTGATTACCTGATAGTTTTCTTTTTCCTGAAAGAAATACTTCTGCCGGCTGATATGTACCCAACATACAATACAGAGAAATACCATTCCGCACATCAGCATACTTCTTATTATGATCTTTTTCACTAATATCCATGCCTCCTTTGGCGGCTCAAATAGGAGTGTGAAACACTTTTCACACTACTCTCTGTATCTGACAGTATCTCCCGCTTCCACCGGCTTTGTGCAGCTGGTGATGACCTGTTCCTTACCCGTCAGACCTCCTGTTACCACCGCATAGGCATTATTGGAATCCTGTATCTCTATGGGAACCCGGCTGGCAACCATCTCTTCTCCCAAAATGCCTTTCCGGTACACCACAATCAGGATAAATGCCCCGCTTCTGTCACCCCTCACCGCTTCTATCGGTATGGAATATCCCTGCTCTGATGATTTACTGGTAAATTTGAGCAGCACTTTCATATCAGGCAGATAAACATCTCCTTCAGGCTCTATCCTGATACGATAAATATTGTCTTTGACATCATAATCAATGGAACTTACGGAGCACATTTCCTGGCTGTCACTCAGCATTACTTCCACTCTGGCGCCTTCCGAAATAAATTTCACTTCCTCCTCTGTAGCGTCTGCACTGATATAAAATCCGCTGACACTGTCCGCCACAGCAAAGGCTGCTGTATCTGTGGAATATCCGCCCGCTGTTATATTGACCGCAATGATCTCACCTTCCATGTCAGAATATACAATACCGTCCGCAGCAACCAAAAGGTCGATCTCATCCATCCGTTTTTTCAGATCTTCTATTTCCGTATTCAGAAGGTATACATCGGTTTCCCCCATAATACCGCTCTCCGCCGTTGCAAGATCTATCTTTATATTGCTTAATTCCGTCTGTAGGCGTTCCAGATCGCTCTCTGCTATTCTTAACAGTTCTTCCCTATTGCCGGAAGCCTCAAAATTCTGAAGCAGCATGCTTTCTGTCTGCAGCTGCTGCAGACGCATATTGTTAGACATGATCAGATCGTTATAATAATTGATCTCTGCCTGTTCCATCTGCCGCGTCAACTGATTCTGAAAGGAAAGATTCAGAATATTAAGCTTCTCCACTTCATAAGCAATGGCCTCTTCCCTCTCCTGTCGCTCCTGTTCGATCTCATTTTCCAGACCATTGATATAATCCTCCTGTTCCGTGATCAAGGCTTCATATGCTTCCACATCAATTTTTGCCTGATCAAAATTTGAACGGTTCCGCCAGTTATCTGCCCTTTGCAGTTCGCACAGATGCAGCTGCTGATTTTTTTCCGCATATTCCTCCTCCAGCGTATTTACGTTGTATTTTAACAGCGCTGTTCCCGGTTCAATATGGTCCTTTTCGGACACATAGATCTCATCGATCAGAAACCCTCCCTGTACATAAATCTGCTGCTCGCGGTCCGCCCTGACCCAGCCATCCATGATAACGATATGCTCTATGGGCTGCGTGGAAGGCGAAACCGTCTCAATATAAGGCGTTAGTATGGCGCTGGCTGCTCTTGAAAGAAACGTACACGTAATGACACATACGATAAAAACGGCAAGCACCTTCCTGTTCCCTGTTTTATCCCGGCCCTTTATTTTTCTTTTCACTTCCCGGACAATACCATTTAATGCTTTATATCCCCTCTTAATCATTCACCGAACCTCCATCTACAGAAAATCCATTCTCTAAAGCATTCCTTCCTGCCGCAAAAGCGACAATGGCAGGAATCATACTAAATAAGGAAAATGCAAATGCTCTTCCCAGACTGCCTCTCGCAAATTCTGGAAGATATATGGAAAGAGGTGATATCCATGCATCCCGGATAAACACCACCGGCTGCTCCACCATATTCCAATATTCCAAAAAACCAAGAAGCATGGCTGCCAAAATACCTTCTCTAGCCATAGGAACGCCAATACTGATAAAGATCCTGAATCCGGACGCCCCGTCGATCTTTGCAGCCTCTATCACTTCATTAGGCATTTGTTCAAAAGACTGATAAATAATAAATACCGGAAATGTTGAAAATACCATCGGCAGGATCAGGCTCCACAGGGTATTGATCATATTCATTCCGTTCAGCACGATATACTGGGACAGCATGGTTACCTGAAAAGGAAGCAGCATACAAAATATGTATATGGCATATAAGATCTTCCCCAGCCTGCCCTGATATCTTGCCAGTCCCCATGCCGCCGGTACGGCAAATAGAAGCTGACCAAGGGCAATCGCCAATGTAAGCTTAATGGAATTGCCAAAGAGGACATAATATTCCGGCGTATCCAGCAGAAGATTCACAATATTTTTTAACGTAGGATACTGCGGTATGATCCTCCATGCGGCATATCCTTCCCCTTCTCCCAGAACCGGTCCTAAAAGTCCGTATAATTCGGCATTTCCCATCAGACTTCCGATCAGTATAATAAAAATCGGTGACACACAGATAACCGCCCAGAAAACAGCCGTGCATTTCGCGATCCGTCTTAACATATTGACTGCCACTCTCCTTTCTTAATTTTCGATTTCATGCTCCTCCCCTTCTTCCTGCCGCGAATTTTTACTGTGAGCATTAGAAGTTCTTTTCACACGAATCCTCCGTGTCAGAGCCTTAAATTGCCGATTAAAAAATAAGTTATCATGCTTATTTTTCGATTTAAACTCCAGCTTAGAGATCCATAGCAGAATCCCAAGTAATGCAAAGAGGAATACCGCTGTTACGCAGGAAGCCGCTGACAGTTTATTGATGTCTAACTTGGAGAACCAGTTATTAAACAAATGCTGCAGCATATAAATGTTTTCATCCGGATATGCGCCCACAAGCAGATAGACTTCCCGGTAAACCTTAAACGAATTCACCAGCGACAGAACCGTAATAATATACGCCGCCTTCCGCAGATTGGGCAGAACCATACGGGTAAATAT
>CAMWHY010000153.1 GCA_947174185.1 uncultured Lachnospiraceae bacterium
GATAAAGATGGAATTGCACCAAATAAGATTATTTGTCGTATTTTAGATATTATAATCAATATTACCAGAAGACTTGATTACAGAAGATAGGAATATTACGGGAGGCAAATCATGGATTGGGATGTAATGATATCATATCTGCCGCTTTATAAGGATGCACTTCTGCTCACACTGAAAACCGGGTGGCAGGGCGTTCTTCTGGCGTTTATGATCGGAGTACTTTGTGCAGTAATCACTCACCTGAAGGTTCCGGTTCTGCGTCAGATAACAGGTATCTATATCGAATTGTTCCGAAACACTCCCCTTTTGGTACAATTATTCTTTTTATATTTTGCTCTCCCTAAAATCGGAATCCGCATTTCTGCGCAGCTCTGCGGAAGCCTCGGGCTCGGTCTTTTGGGCGGCGCCTATATGACAGAGACCTTCCGAAGCGGTCTGGAAAATATAGCGCCAATCCAGTCAGCAAGCGCACAAAGTCTTGGCATGAATAAACTGCAAACCTTTCGCTATGTCATCCTACCCCAGGCAGTTTCTTCCAGCGTACCGGGACTTCTTGCCAACGTGATTTTTCTGCTGAAAGAGACCAGTGTATTTTCCACCATCAGCCTGATGGATTTGATGTTCACCGCAAAAGACCTTATCGGAATGTACGCAAAAACCATCGAATGCTTAACTCTGCTGGTTATCTTTTATCTGATTATGCTGCTGCCTGTGTCCATATTGGGCAGTATTATAGAAAGGAGGCTGCGCCATGCCGAATTTGGGAATTGACGTTCTTTTCAAAGGAACGAATTTTCTAAGACTGCTGGAAGGTCTCTGGGTTGCTGTCCGGATCAGTTTGATTTCTGTTGCCATCAGTATTGCACTGGGGCTTGTAATGGGAATGTTAATGACGTCAAAAAACAAAATCCTGAAAATGATTTTGCGCCTCTATTTGGAAATCGTCCGGATCATGCCGCAAATGGTACTTTTGTTTGTCGTCTATTTTGGCACGACAAGGGTGTTTGGCTGGAATCTTTCCGCAGAATACTCCGCCATTATTGTATTTAGTTTTTGGGGCGTGGCCGAAATGGGTGATCTGGTGCGCGGCGCGCTCATCAGCATCCCGAAAATTCAGTATGAAAGTGCACAGGCGCTTGGAATGACGCAGCCCATGACCTATTTATATGTCATCCTGCCACAGGCGGTTCGTCGACTGATTCCACTTTCTATCAATCTGATTACAAGGATGATCAAAACAACAAGCCTTGTTATGATGATCGGAATTGTAGAAGTATTAAAAGTTGCGCAACAGATTATTGAAGCAAATCGAAGGACCTCCCCAAATGCGGTATTTGGTGTGTTCGCAGTTGTTTTTTTACTATATTTTTTGATCTGCTGGCCAATCAGCAAGCTGGCCGGATATCTTGAGAAAAGGTGGGCATAGACATGGAACAGGCGCTTTTGAAAATTAATCATCTTCATAAAACATATGGCGATCAGGTGATACTGAAGGATTTTAATCTTGAAGTCAATAAGGGAGAAGTCGTTGTTATTATCGGTCCTTCCGGTTGTGGGAAAAGCACTCTTCTCCGCTGTATCAATGCATTGGAAGATATTCAGGGCGGCGAGGTCCTGCTGGACAACGAACCGGTTCGGAAAGAGAATAAAAACATCTCCAAAATGCGGCAGAAAATAGGAATGGTTTTCCAGAGTTATGATTTATTTCCCCATAAAACGATACTGGAAAACATTCTTTTAGCGCCGTTAAAAGTACAAAAAAGAAACCGCTCCGAAGCAGAACAAGAAGCGTTGGAACTTTTGAAAAAAGTTGGTCTTGCAGATCGAAGAGATGATTATCCCCGTCAGCTGTCCGGAGGACAGAAACAGCGTGTTGCAATTGTCCGGGCGCTGTGCATGCATCCGGAAATTCTCCTTCTGGATGAAATTACTGCCGCACTGGACCCGGAAATGGTACGGGAAGTGCTGGAAGTTGTCCTCTCACTTGCCAGGGCAGGCAGTACCATGCTGATCGTAACCCACGAGATGGCTTTTGCAAAAGCCATTGCAGACCGTATCCTATTTCTGGATAATGGAGAAATTGTAGAAGAAAGCAATCAGCCCAAAGACTTTTTCAAACAGCCTGTTACGGATAGGACAAAGGCATTTTTGAAAACATTTGATTATGAATAATCGAGGAATCAGAACCCTATTAGTAGTCCTCATCCTCTGCTTTTTCTGCAATATCATTTACCGGTTCTTCCAGACCCTCAATCACAATATGGTTTTTCTGTGCATAATCCCACAGCGCCGCATGAATTGCTTCTTCTGCCAACAGCGAGCAATGTACCTTTACAGGCGGAAGCCCGTCCAATGCTTCCATTACGGCTTTATTTGTAACCGTTAAGGCTTCCTGAATTGTTTTTCCTTTTACCAGTTCCGTAGCCATGCTGCTGGTTGCTACTGCAGCACCGCATCCAAATGTCTTAAATTTGACATCCCGGATAATTCCCTGTTCATCGATATCAAGATACATCCGCATAATATCGCCACATTTCGCATTTCCAACAGTGCCAACACCGCTGGGATTTTCTATTTCGCCTACATTTCTTGGATGATTAAAATGATCCATTACTTTTTCACTATACATTCCTTATCCCTTCCTTCTTTTTCTATATTATTTTCGGTTCTTTATATAATCTTCATATAACGGAGACATGCTCCGCAGCCTCTCTACAATCTTTTTAAGCTCATCCGCCACAAAATCGATCTCCTCTAATGTGTTTTCCTCTGACAGGGTAATCCTTAATGAACCATGGGCAATCTCATGGGGAAGCCCAATCGCAAGAAGCACATGGGAAGGGTCCAATGAACCGGAAGTACATGCCGAACCGCTGGAGGCGCACACGCCCAGCTGATCTAATAAAATCAGTAGCGATTCCCCTTCAATGAAGCGGAAACAGAAGTTCACGTTATTAGGCAGCCTGTCGATTCTATGTCCATTCAGCCTGACATAAGGAATTTCCGATAGAATCCTTTCTATCAGATGATCCCTCAATATAATCTCCTTTGCAGCTCTTTCTTCCATCTTTTTTCCGGCGATCTCCGCCGCCTTTCCGAAGCCTACGATTCCCGGTACGTTTAAAGTCCCTGCCCTTCTGTTTCGTTCCTGGGCACCGCCATGGATAAAAGAACGGATTTTTACCCCTTTCCGGATATACAGAATCCCGACTCCCTTTGGACCATAGAATTTGTGTCCGCTGGCAGAAAGCATATCTATATTCATGTCATCCACATGGATTGGAATATGCCCATAAGCCTGTACAGCATCCGTATGAAAGAGTACGCCGTTCTCATGGGCAATCTTTCCGATCTCCGCAATCGGTTCTATAGTTCCTATCTCATTGTTTGCCATCATGACTGATATTAAAATGGTATCCGGACGAATAGCGGTCTTTAATTCCTCAAGTGATATTTTTCCTTCCTCATCTACATCAAGATAAGTGATCTCATAACCCTGCTTTTCCAGATATTCACAAGTATGCAAAATGGCATGATGCTCTATTTTGCTGGTTATGATATGTTTTCCCTTGGAAGAATAAGCCTCTGCGGCAGCTTTTAATGCCCAGTTATCAGACTCGCTTCCCCCGCCGGTAAAATAGATTTCTTCCACTTTCGCGCCAATTAACTCAGCTGTCTTCTCTCTTGCAAGGTCAACTGCTTTCTTCCCCTCTCCTGCAAAGCTGTATATGGCAGATGGGTTACAGTAGGTCTGCCGGAAAAAAGGAAGCATTTCATTTAACACTTCTTCGCTTACCTGCGTAGTTGCAGCATTATCAAGATAAATCAATTTCTTCATAAAGAAACTCCTTCTTTCTTCTTATTTTATCATTCAACATGATGTAGGATCGTTCCGCCTCCTGCCACCAGACTGCCATTATACAATACCAGTGCCTGTCCTGGTGTTACCCCTCTCTGTGGCTCTGCAAAAATGCACTCATACATGTCCTCTTCCACCTGCCGCACCCTACAGTAAGCCCCCTCGTGGTTATAGCGTATCTTACCAAGATATGTCTTATGTTCTGAGAAATTTGCCTCTGACATATGGTTTATCTGAGAGATATATACCTTTTCGGACAGATTATCTTTCAGGCGTCCGATTACAACTTCATTCATTTCCGGTTTGATCCTGACCACATATGCCGGATACCCTAATGCTAAGTTCAATCCTTTTCGTTGTCCTACCGTATAATGAATGATCCCCCGGTGTCTGCCCAGCACATGTCCCTCCATATCCACAAAATTACCCGGCTCAGATTTTACTCCTGCAGCTGTCTCTATATAAGATGCGTAATCACCATCCGGTACAAAACAGATCTCCATACTATCCGGTTTATGTGCCACCGGCAGTCCTGCTTGTTCTGCAATTTCCCGCACTATGTCCTTTTCATATTCTCCAATTGGCATCAACGTTCTCGCCAGCTGTTCCTGTGTCAGATTATATAAGGCATAGCTCTGATCTTTCCTGGTTGTCGCGGATTTTTCAATGGCATAACGTCCGTTGTCTCCACGACGTATTTTGGCATAATGACCTGTTGCAATGTAATCCGCTCCGATTTCCATGCTACGCTTTAACAACGATTCCCATTTAACATAACGATTGCAGGCAATGCAAGGATTGGGCGTGCGTCCTGCATGATATTCCTTAATAAAATAGTCAATTACATATCGTTTGAAGTCCTGCTTAAAATTCATGACATAATAGGGAATATCTAATACCTGCGCCACCCTTCTGGCATCTTCCACGGCACTTAATCCACAGCATCCGCCTTCTGATTCATTCTCCTGCTGCCCTTCCTGCCAAATCTGCATTGTCACACCGATGACACGATATCCCTGCTTCTTTAATAAATAAGCGGCCACCGATGAATCCACTCCACCGGACATACCAACAACCACCGTCTTCTTACCGCTCATACTAATCCCCCATGCCGCCTTTGGCGGCTCAAATAGAAATAAAAACGCTGCTTTTGCACAGGAAAGATGAAAAGGCTGTCACGCGAGCGAATTGCGACAGCCTTGTATAAAACCAGCAGTTTATTAATCTTTTAATTATTGTTAAACAAAGGAGTAGACAAATATCTGTCTCCTGAGTCAGGAAGCAATACTACAATTGTCTTTCCTTTATTTTCCGGTCTATTCGCCAATATCACTGCTGCCTTAAGCGCCGCGCCGGAAGAGATCCCAACAAGGATTCCTTCACTGACTGCAAATGCCTTACCCTCTGCAAATGCATCCTCATTCTCAATCGTAATGATTTCATCATATACTTTCGTGTTGAGAACTTCCGGAACAAATCCTGCACCGATTCCCTGAATCTTATGTGCTCCCGGAGTTCCCTTTGATAAAACGGGGCTTCCTGCCGGCTCAACTGCCACAATTTTCACATTCGGATTCTTTTCTTTTAAGTATTCGCCAACACCTGTAATAGTTCCGCCCGTTCCTACACCGGCAACAAAAATGTCAACTTTTCCCTCTGTCTGCTCCCAGATTTCAGGACCTGTTGTTGCCTTATGTACTGCCGGATTTGCCGGATTTACAAACTGTCCTAAGATAACTGCTCCTTCTATTTCTTTGGAAAGTTCTTCTGCCTTTGCAATTGCCCCCTTCATTCCCTTGGCCCCTTCTGTGAGCACCAGCTCTGCACCATACGCCTTTAAGAGATTTCTTCTCTCAACGCTCATGGTATCCGGCAGGGTAAGAATTGCCCTATATCCCTTTGCCGCTGCAACAGCCGCAAGACCAATTCCAGTATTTCCACTGGTAGGCTCAATAATGGTCGATCCTTCTTTTAAAAGACCTTTCTTTTCCGCATCCTCAATCATTGCCAATGCAATACGATCCTTTACGGAACCTGCCGGATTGAAATACTCCAGCTTTGCAAGGATTGTGGCATCTGTTACACCTGCTTTCTTCGCATATCCATTCAGTTTCAGTATCGGAGTTACTCCGATTAACTCCAGCGCACTTTCTTTGATCTGACTCATAATAATTATCTCCTATAATATAAATGATTTAATATTTTATTCCTATTTAGCCAATAGGTTTTATAGGTTTTATAGGTTTATGTCTCAAATTATACTTTTTTTTATTTATCTTGTCAATAGATTTTGCTTTTCATTTATCTGTTCTTATTTTCTTAATTTGTGAGTGTATTTATAC
>CAMWHY010000154.1 GCA_947174185.1 uncultured Lachnospiraceae bacterium
GTATTTATCAGATAAAGTATTATTCCCTTTATCATGTAATATGCCAAAAAGGGCAAAAGACAAATATACAGAACCTGAACAATCAGTCCGAAGGTAAGTCCCGCTGCCACCATAAGATTACCAATCAGAGAACCCTCTTTTGGCGAAAGGGAGCCTGTGAACAGCACAAAAAAAAGAGGCGCAAAAACCGAAAAGCCGCAAACGATCATTTCCCTTTTTACAAGGTCCATACGAAACCTACAGTTCTTAAGCTGCCCTTCCAACTTTCCAATCTCATAATCAAGATGCTGTTTTTCTGTTTCCCAAGTATATTCCCACGGCTCATAATACATCAAAACTTCCTCCTCACAGACGACCATTCTTTCTGGCAGCAACGCCAATTACTACCACGCACACTACCTTCCATATCTGTTGTCTGAGAAATGCAGCAAATTCCAGTTCAATCCCTGCTACATATCCACCCGTATATGTTCCGCCTATCCCCGACAGGCAGAACATGGAATACACCAAATAAAACACTAAGATACCAATGACCAGCACGTCAGAACCTAAAAACGGCATCATAAAACCCACTAGTATCTGCATATATATACAGGCAAAAAACACATTAATATAGCACGGTAATATGTCCGGATATATTTTTACCATGATAGCAAACAGACCCCAGACACCTATAAAATATGCAAAATCATTTATCATGATAATTTTATATAATGCCCTACGAAAAGCGAACAAAATTTCCCCGGCATCGCAACTCCAGATTTCATTCAATACAGGCAGCACCAAGAACACCGAAAAAAAAGGCAAAAATAATCCCACAAGTTGCATTGCCAGAGAACGCGAGAGGACTACTTCCCCATTTTCTGCATACCGTCTCATGAAAGCAAATAAAATATAAAATATGGTGATACCCAAAAAAGCTGCCAGATATAGCCTCTGCCCCGCTCTCAACTGATAGCGGATTTTCCTCACTATCAAAAACATAAGTATAATTCCTCTAAATTCTCATCCTCTGTACTCCAACCTGGCAGATGGATTTTCCCCTCCTTTAATACAAGAATTTCTTCCGCCATATTCCTGACATCCTCCAGAAGATGTGTTGACAATATAATTGTCCTATGAGTTTTCAGATTTTGAATCATTTTATAAAATTCAGTTTTTTGCTCAATATCCAGTCCGGCAGTCGGTTCGTCTAATAAAATCACATCTGGCTCACCCAAAATTGCCTGTGCAATACCAACCCGTCTAAGCATTCCTCCGGATAGTTTCCTAATCTGTATATCACTAATTTCTTCTAAATTCATACTCTTGATACAGTGTTTCACTTCACTATCCACGTTTTCAATCTTTTTAATAATAGCAAAATATTCCAGAGTTTCCCTGACCGAGAAATTATAATAAGCGCCAAATTTCTGAGGCAAATATCCTATTTTTATTTTATCTGTCCCATTGGCTGTAATACTTCCAGAAAACTTTTGATAATATCCTGAAACGCATCGAAAAAAAGTAGTTTTACCGCTTCCGTTACTTCCCAATAGAACATAACGTTTATTCTCTAATTCCATAGTAATTTGATTTAACACCTGATTTTTTCTAAAAGAATATGAAAGATCCTTTACGTATAACATTCGCTTTATTCCTCCTCTAATTGCAAATAATATTCAATATCTTCCTTTATTCTTTCATCATAATAGAGCCTGTCTATCACCATATCATTTGCATAGATATCCAGTGGTCTGGATTTTCCGTACATCCAGCCAATAAAAATGTAACCAGGAAGAGAAGAGTATCCCTTCTCACTAAGAATAGCTGTAATCCCATCCAAATATAACTGTACCTTTGTTTCATCCAAAACATCTAATCCGTGGCTCACCGCATATGGATAAATAAATGTAGTTTCATCATACTGAACCATATCATACATACCTTTTAATACAAAAAAACCATCTGCCACTCCCGCATACTGGTGATATCCAGTCTGCGAAAGCGAACAAAAGACCTCGCCAATCGTATGAATCGTAACTTTATAATATGTATCTGGCAGACGATTATTACTATAGTACGTCATATCATAAAATTCACTATCTTCATATAAACTGACCTTACCCGGCATAGGGTAAAACGGAACGCCACTTGGCAGAAATATAGCAGATGCATCGCAATAAAATGGATCGCCCGCGCCATAATAGGTAAATATAATTTCTGATAGAGGAGATCCATCCGAATATACTGTCAGATAATGCCCCTCCCTTTCATATCTCAAAACTCTGCCATTCTGATCTTTAATATGTAAAATATGATATCCATCATATAAGGTAAATGTATATTCTTCCAACTGCTCACACCCCAACTCTGCTCTTACCACTGCATAAAGATTAAAAAAAGCATCTATTGTGATATCGTAGGATGTTACACAAAATTCTGCTTCTGCAATCTCCCTTCCATTTCCCCTGTCATCCATTTGCCGATACATTTTAGCAAAACGATCAATGGTTCTCTCTCCTGAACTGGCCTGGCAATATGGAAGAGCGCAAAAAAATAAAAAAACAGCAAAACATATACACGAAGTATATGTCACCCATCTTTTGAAAACCGGTTTTGTAGCCATTAACTGGGTCAAAAAAAGCAGCAAAAAGCACCAACAAATAATCAGTGCAATTCGATGTGGCTGTGTTGGATAAATTGCATAATTGTCAGTCCCCGCTTGAAAACCATCTGGCAGGAGTGCAGTTGCATTTAAAATAAATTTTATGATTGGATTCCTAGTAACGGATAAAACAAAACTTTGTGAAATCCATAAAAAAGGATACCCAAAAAGGAACTGCATCACAACAAAAAAATAGATCCTATACCTTCGTAAAGTGAATATAGAACCTAGATGTCCCGAAAAAATCGCAAATATACCAACCAGAAAGTAATCTGCAAAGTTCTGATACAGCATAGACAGAACAAAAGATAAATGCAACGGTCCAACCGTTTTGCAAAATAAATATGGCAGCACAGTGATTAGCGAAACAATGACATATGTGATGCCATTCAACAACATTAAAACCAGATACTTCATTCTCATCTGTACATTATTCAACTCAAGCGCAAGCGCCTCCTGCATGAAAACATCCTGCTCCATGGAAAAATAAATCAATGAAATGATTCCAATTAGAACAAAATATATATAAGAATAAGGTGCCGCATACAGCTTAAAGATATAAGCATCCACAACACCCTCATCCATCAAAAAATAATATTTAAATAAAATCATACCAATCAGGAAGGAATAACCGGCAGCGATAACCGCCAATAAGCCATAATGCGAAAACAGACTTTTAAAATGATAGTTCAGATTCTTTCCCAACATAAAAATGTTCTCCCAAACTGTTATTCCTGACCCTCAATCCACCCGTTTCCTAAAGCAGTGATATTATGCAAAGCCAGACGAAATAATTTGTATGGCGACTGTTGTGCAGACCAACTATGCGTATTACCTTCCCCTGCATCATGCTTGGCTCCAACTAAATTATGCCACCCATTATTATAATATTGTACCTGCGCCGTCAAAAGACCATATGTCGATGTTGCGCCATAAAATACATAAAAAGTATTTGAACCTGTTGAATTGCTATATGCACTTGCCGGACCAGTCTTATATACGGTCTCCCTGCTGCAATAATCTCTTGTCTGGGCATTCACGGAAAATGCACCAAACATGCCAACAGACACACAAATACATACAAGCAAAACGCCAAACTTTTGTCTTAACATATCCATCCCCTCCTTAAAATCATCAAAACGTTATTAACTTTTATGTTATAGTTTAATAATCAATATATAAAACTTAAAAATTTTGATCATTTTCCGGCAAGCAATTTATATAATAGCATTTATTTATAATTTTATCAACACTAATCATATATTAAATTTATAAAAATATTTATTAAATTTCCGCAGTTGTGCTTATATTCGGAGTTCCCACCCCTATTTAAATATCACCAAAATATAAGGCAAAAGAAGATTTGCACCCCATATAAGAATACAGAGTATCACCATATAAAATTTCACTTTTTTACCGGCCTTTTTGGAATGAGGATTCATTGGTATAATCTCCTCGTAATACACCAGTTTTTCCAATTCTTCTTTCAGTTCATCAACGGTAAGGGTAAGTTCATCTGCAATCAGTTTTTCCTGCAGCTGTTCCATTTGCTTCCGATAATCATAATAAATAGAAAGAATCCTAACCAGTTTCGTTTCCTCCACAGCGTAACTTTCTTCCGGCTCGGGCAGTTCCCGATAAAATTGATCCCGAACGGTTAATGTTACATACACATCCCGTTCTTTGCAATTGATACGGTACTGTATAATAGACCTTACCATAAAATAAATCAGAAACGGCAGAAGGACAAGATAACCCAAATAAATTATAAATTTATATTAAAAAAGGGAATCCCCTCCGGTCAGTCCGTTAGTTGATTCCCACTCTTATTGACGAAATGCTATAAACGAAAATACATAACATGAGAATTATCCATATAGCAAACCGTCCCAAAAAATTTCTAATTACCTAATTCTTTCTAAGTTCAGCTATCGCGCCATAATGTAAAATATCAAATTCATCAGGAGTAATCTCTTCTAGTAGTTTTCTATGTTCCTGTTCCCACATCGCAATCTCTTGATCGGTAAGCGATGCGCCGATTCCACGACAGGCCTTCATTCTTCCATTCCAACTGTCACGGGTGAATGGCACTTTTAAAGTAAATTCTTCATGGTACGCAAGTTCAAATTTCTCTTTATAGCAATCGGGTATGAAAATTTGATGCATGGTTTCTCCTGCGCCACTCCATTTGGGATGATACTTTAATACAAGCTTTTCGCTGGCTCCTGCAATCTTATCCTCAAAGGGCAGCCATGCCATGTACAAAACAAGAATACTTCCCCCTTGTTTCAACATACGCCAAAGTTTAGGCATAACGTTTTCATGGTCGAAATACCAAAAACATTGACAAGCCGTAATGACGTCAAAAGAATTATCAGAAAAATCTATATCCTCTGTGGATACGGCATAATAATCAATATTCATATCCTTTGAAAGAATTTTAGCTTGTTCAATTTGGTTCTCTGATATATCCGTAGCTATCCACTTTGCTCCATACGGATACATATTTCTTGGCAGGACGCCTGTCCCTGTTCCAAGATCAAGAACAACTTGTCCGTCTATACACAAATTACGGGCAATGATTTTCTGATAGAATTCCTGCGGATAGACATCACGAAACTTGGCATAATCTAACGACGTTTTCCCCCAATCAAAGGGTTTGCCGCTATCTATATTTTGATTAATGATCTCCATCAATTTTACATCCTTTCCGGCGGCTCTAGCACCTGTACCCTATATTCCTCATCAACTTTATATTTTCCCTTTTCCGGTTTTATCGTATTTCTCATCAGTAACTCTTTATCAGTTTACATTATCTTCACTTAGTCCTTGCTCTAATTCCTCTATTGTAGGCAATGTACCTTTAAAATCTTTGGGCATTAACGCATTTAGTTCATATTCAGATATTCCTATTGGTTCTGTGGATGTTTCAACTGCATATTTTGCCAATATATTATCTTTCGTTTTACAAATAAGAAGTCCTATTGTTTGAGTATCCCCCTCACCCTTGAGAGTATGGTTTACTGCCGACACATATGTAGCTGTTTGCGAAATGAATCCCGGTTCAAACTCTACAACCTTTACTTCAACTACTACATAACAATGGCGCTTTATGTTGTAGAACAACATATCTACATACTGTTCTGTGTTTCCCACCTGTAACCGATATTCCCTTCCTACAAATGCAAATCCCGTTCCAAGTTCCATCAAAAAGTTCTGCACATTGTCCATTAGTGCATCTTTTAACTCTTTTTCATTATATCCCTGTCGAATTGCCACAAAATCAAAATTATATGGGTCTTTCGTTATTTCTTGTGCCAAATCACCTGCTTCTTTCGGTAATGTGTAATTGAAATTAGTGATTGCCCGTCCCTGACGCTCATATAAATCCGTATCTAAAAAATTAAGCAAAACAGCTCTTGACCAATTATTTTCAATGACCTTGTCAATGTAAAAATTAAATTTTTCCGGATTATCATGGCACTTATCTATTAACAATTTTATATGCCCCCACGGAATCATGAAAACTTTATT
>CAMWHY010000155.1 GCA_947174185.1 uncultured Lachnospiraceae bacterium
GGCTACTAATCGGTCAAAGACTTTTCCTGGAGAGGAAGGAAAGGTTCCGGAAGGAGAAAGAAAAGAAGAAATAAAGATGGAATAGAGAGATTGATCTGTGTTCGGTTTTGAAGGTACATGTATCATTATGTATGAAAATGTTTAATACGGCCTAGTGGCTCAGTTGGTTAGAGCGCCGCCCTGTCACGGCGGAGGTCGTCGGTTCGAGTCCGATCTGGGTCGCTAATGTGAAAAGAACTTCTAAGTTTTAATAAGGGGTCTTAGCTCAGCTGGGAGAGCATCTGCCTTACAAGCAGAGGGTCATAGGTTCGAGCCCTATAGGCCCCACTTATAATAACTTTCACATTTCGTAAGTGAAATATGTATAATATTATATGGGCGGATTCCCGAGTGGCCAAAGGGAGCAGACTGTAAATCTGTTGGCACTGCCTTCGGTGGTTCGAATCCACCTCCGCCCAGTTGATACCTAAGGAACTTGATTGGCAAAAGAGTTTTTTGACTGTACAGAGGATAATCTAATATAATATCGCGGGGTGGAGCAGTCTGGAAGCTCGTCGGGCTCATAACCCGAAGGTCATAGGTTCAAATCCTGTCCCCGCTACTCAATGCCCAGATAGCTCAGTTGGTAGAGCGAAGGACTGAAAATCCTTGTGTCGCTGGTTCGATTCCGGCTCTGGGCATTATATTTTGGTTTTATTCAAAATATAGGATGGGATACTAGCTCAGTTGGTAGAGCACCTGACTTTTAATCAGGTTGTCGGGGGTTCGAATCCCCCGTGTCTCACGAAAAGGATCCATTAGGATCCTTAATTTGTCCTTAGAACTCCCTTTTCAGAACATTTATGCTATGGTAATTAAAGCGTAAGGCACAGGCAACCGATCAATTTAAAAATGAATTATTTGATTCACTTAATCTTCCATTGGTTAGGATACAAGTGAAACAGGAATACACGAATGATATCAATAATCTTTTAAATTTGTTGACATCCGGATCAAATGCTTTATAATATTATTAAGAGGAACGATTAAGCCCCTCTGTTAATCTTTAGCTAAAAAATAACCGCCGATGTTTCCAGCAGGGGCGGTTATTTTTTGTCTCTATGACTTATCTCAAGAATGAGACCTATCAGCGCAATAATGAAAATACTATATTGCAGTAAATCACTATATGTAACCATAGGCAACACCCCCTTTCTAAGAGGGGTTAACCGTCCTCATATATTATAATAACACAAAGCAATATAAATTGATATATCAGAAAAAGTAAAATCATAAATAGAGGCAATCAGTAATACAACAACCTTTCACAAACCGAGATAGCCATTCTTGACATAGCATGGAAATTGTAATATTGTATTTTTAGCATGAAGTTTTAAAATTCGGAGAAATAATATGGTAAATTTTGTCATTGCATTAGAATGTTTTGGCATATGTCTGACCATTATAGCTGTACTCCTTTTGTTTAACGGGGAGGGGTCTAGAGAGCAGAAACTGCTGATCATCATTATGTGCGGCTCATTGATACAAAATGTGGGGTATTTGTTGGAACTGATCGCGCCATCGATGGAGGCAGCCACGACGGCGGTGACTGTGGAAAAGGTAGCTTCCGCTTTTACGCCGCTGTGCTACTGCTGGTTTATTTATATCTATTGTTCTATAAATCCGCCGAAACTATTTTTAAGGATTCTTTTCGTATTTTGTTTTTTATCTCTGCCTGCGATGATTTTTAACTGGCAAGGTCTTTTTTATCGGGAAGTACAGTGGCTGGAGTTTATGGACGGATTTAATTATATCAGTCTCAGCTACGGTCCATTATATATTTTCTTTACGGCCGTTCAAATTATTATTCCCTATGTGCTTTGTATCATCACCCTGATGAGGGCTATTCATGAACGCTCGGATCAGCAGGTCAATCGCCAGTATTGGACGATCCTCTTTATTTCCACACTGCCGGTGATGGTTTTGATCGCCTATGTTGTTAAACTTTTGAAAGTTTTTGATTTTACTCCGGTGACGTATACGATCTCTATGGCCATGGTTGTCATCGTGATCTGGAGCCGCCGTAATTATGATTTCCGTCATCTGGCGGCGGAGAAGGTTTTGGAGAGTATGGGTGACGGTGTGATAACGCTGGATGATCATGATCGGCTGGTCAGCTATAACAGAGCGGCGGCGAATATATTTACCCATCTGCGTGCCCATAGACCGGGAGAGAACATCCGGGTAGTGGAGGGCTTCCAGGAGGAAATGCTTAACGAGGATATTCCCCGGAGTTTTTCCATCAACGGACAGCATTATGAAAGTCACAGTAAGCATATTATAGATGAAAATGGAAAGATACAGGGCTGTGTTATTTTGATTCTTGATATGACCGATATCAAGGCTTATATTAATGAAATCAAACGGGTGCGGCATCAGGCGGAAAAGGCCAGCATTGCAAAAAGTGAATTTCTTGCAAATATGTCCCATGAGATAAGGACGCCGATGAACGCAATTATCGGGCTGAATGATATCATTATGGAGGAATGTGGAGATACTGAGATCTATGCCCATGCCAAAGACGCGCAGTCTGCGGCAAAAAATCTGCTGACGATCATCAATGATATTTTGGACCTTTCCAAGGTGGAATCGGGCAAAATGGAACTGATAAATGTCAATTACTACATAAAAGTGATTGTGGATGAGATTATTGGAATGATGGATATGGCGGCATCCCAGAGCGGCTTGATCCTGAAATATGAATGTGACGAAACCATACCCTGCCGTTATTGTGGTGATGATGGCAGAATCAAACAGATTTTAATCAATATAATTAGCAATGCCATAAAGTTCACAAAAAAAGGATATGTTCGTGTGTATGTTACCGGAAAACCCGGAAAGAACGAGGATGAAGAACTGATTACTTTTTGCGTGGAGGATACCGGTTGCGGTATTCGTGAGGAAGATATTGACAAGATTTTCGAGGATTTCCGTCAGGTGGATTCTAAACGAAACCGGAGTGTGGAAGGTACCGGACTGGGGCTTGCTATTGTGAAACATCTGGTGGAATTGATGAATGGTACGATCAAGGTGGAAAGTACCTATGGTAAGGGAACAATGGTTACGATCACCATCCCTCAGAAGATCGTAGACAGCCGTCCTATTTCGGAGATGCCGGTCATTCCGCAGACAGAACAGAAAATTGTGGATATGTTTACTGCGCCTGGTGTGAAAGTGCTGATTGTTGATGATAATGTAATCAACCGCAAGGTGGCCAGAAGTTTTTTGAAGAATTATGGTTTTGATCTGACAGAGGCGGAAAGTGGACCGGAAGCTATTGAACTGGTGCGTTCCGTCCGATATGATATCATTTTTATGGATCATATGATGCCTGGTATGGACGGCATTGAAGCGGCGGAAATCATTCGCAGGGAATGTGGAGAAAATGGTGCAGCCCCTATTATGGTGGCATTGACGGCGAATGCCATGGAAGGTATGCGGGAACATTTTCTGAAGTGCGGTTTTCAAGACTTTATTGCAAAACCTCTTGACAGGAGGGAACTGAACCAGCTTTTGCTGCGCTGGGTTCCGGAGAAGTACAGGCAGACAGAAGGCAGACAGGCGAATATGAAACCCTTGAAACCGGCGGCATTTCAGATCGAAGGGGTGGATATGGATGCTGTGATGCAATATTATTCCGGTGATGAAGATGGGTTTTATGATTTACTGGAGCTTTATTGCATGGATGGCAGGCGCAAGGTAGATCTTCTCCATGAGCTTGTGGAATCAGATATTTTCCGCTATCAGATCGAAGTGCATGGATTAAAGAGCGCGTCCGCCAATATCGGAGCCATGGAGGTCTCGGCGATGGCGCGTGAGCAGGAAAATGCTGCAGTGCGGGGAGATAAGGAGTACATTTCCGAGCAGTTTCCGGTGTTGATGGCAGAATATGAGACCCTTCTGGCAAATATCGAACAGTTTTTGGAACAGCATAAACAGGAGAATGACAAAAAAGAAAAACTTCCGGGTTTATCCGTACAGGAACTGCGGGAACAGACAGCGGCAGCATTGGAAGAATTGAAACATTTCCGGTCCCGGGATTGCGCGGAAAGAGTGGAGAAGATGCTGGCTCATGAACTGCCAGAGGATGTGGCAGAGCGTCTTTTGGAGATACAGGGACAGCTAAGGTTATTTGAAGATGATAATGCGGAAGACTTGTTGGGTCAACTTTTAGATATTCTTGAGAAGAAGGGAGAAGATAGATGAGTAAAACAAGTAATAAAAAACGTATCTTAGCGGTGGACGATACGGCAATTATTTTAACGAGGATTTCAAATACTCTGCGGGATGCTTATGATGTGATTACCGTTAATTCAGGGGAACGGGCTTTGAAATATTTGAAAGAGGAAAAACCGGATCTTATCCTGCTGGATATCCGGATGTCGCCTTTGGACGGTATTGAGACGCTGAATGCGATTCGGACTATGAAAGACCGGGAGGACATCCCTGTGATCATGCTTACCGGCGTGGAGGATAGGGATATTGTTTTAAAGAGCGCCAGACTTGGAATCTGCGATTATATATTGAAACCTTTTTCTTCAGACGATTTGAGGAAACGAATCCGCCGGGCTTTTGAGCAAGAAAACCAGAAACAAGCGGAGGATGATCAGAAACAAGTAGAGGATGATCAGAAACAAGTGGAGGAAGGTCAGAAACAAGTGGAAGATGACAAAGAGGAGTGATTTATGAAATGAATAACGCTATGGAACAGGAGGAACTTGAGCAGATACTGGATCAGGCGGTTCAGGACGTGACGGAACGGACTGCGGGCGTGCATCTGTATCAAGGCGGGCAGTCGTCGGGAGACGATCTTTGTACGGTCCAGATCACATTTGACAGAGGATTTAACACCAGTCTTACACTCTGCGCAGACACCAGCCTGCTGTACCGTATGGCTTGCAATTCTTTTCATGAGGAGTCGGTCAGCCCTAAAGATCTGGAAGAATTTAGTAAGGAATATTTTAATGTACTCTGTGGCAGGATAGCAGGAGCCATGTTTCGTGCCACACAGGTTCCGTCTCATTTTGGTCCGCCTGTATTTTATCATGGACGCTATGAGCCTGAGGGGCGTGAAGTACAATTTGTGCTCACATATTCCAACGAGTACAGTGAAGGCGCACAGTTGATCCACCATGTACCCTGCTCTGATAATGGTGGGGATGTTTCTGGTAAGACCTGATAGAAGGGAGCATAAAAAATGAGCAAACGAATTATGGTAGTAGATGATTCCCGGTTGGTTCGGGTTCAGTTGGAGGACATTTTGGAGGGTACGGAGTATGAGATTGTAGCATATTGCCGTAGCGGAGAGGATGCCATCGCGCAGTATGATGAAGTGAAACCTGATATTGTGACAATGGATATCATTATGCAGGGCATGGATGGTCTGGACGCGTCAGAGCTTATATTGAAAGAACATCCTGATGCAAGGATCGTCATGATTTCATCCCTTGCTTATGATGATACTTATAAGAAAGCTAAGGCTATTGGAGCGAAAGGTTTTGTGGATAAGCCCTTTCATCAGGAGCAATTACTTAAGGTATTTGAACAGGCGCTTTGTTAAGTGTTGGTAAAAACACTTGTAGAGAGGCGAAGAGAAGAACGGGGAGTTCTTCTTTTTTTGAAACGCACGGGAAGATGGGATTATGAGCCGCCGAAGGCATCGCAGCAAGCTGCTCTGACATGGAGGAGTATTATGAAGCAAAAAGAATTGTGTAAAAGATACGTCTTATTTATTATCAGCCTTTTTATTGCGGCGCTTGGCGTTGCCGTAACAAAGAAGGGAGAACTTGGGGTATCACCTATTTCTTCAGTAGCCAATGTACTCAGTTTGAAATTTACGATATTGTCATTGGGCAATTGGTTGATCGTATGGAATTGTCTGATGATACTTGGACAGATACTTATTTTACGTAGAAAATTTCAGTGGATACAATTATTACAGTTCCCTTTATCATTTCTGTTTGGTTATTTTACGGATTTTTGGATGTGGACATTGTCTGGCATACAACCTGTCTCTTATACCCAGCCCGAGCCCACGAGACGCTCATGAATATCGTAGGCCGTCTTCTGCTTGAAAAAAA
>CAMWHY010000156.1 GCA_947174185.1 uncultured Lachnospiraceae bacterium
AGATATTCCGATAAAATATTATAATTATTTTAATCTGTTATTACTGGTGTCATTGCTGATACTTTTTTTCTTTGATTTTTTTGTCTTGCTTCAAGCAGAAAGGCGTAAAGAGGCAGGGATGCAATCGGATGATGTGGTTTCCACAGAATTGCCGGCGTTTGAGAATCAGGATATTGCACTGCATGATATAGAGATCCTGAAAGCGCAACTGGAAAGACGGTCGGAAGAAAACCGTGATCTGCAGGATTACGTGGCGAAATGGTGCCATGAAATCAAGATTCCGCTGGCGGCCGCCCTTTTGATGGATGAAAAGATCCGGGACGAACAACTGCGGGTAGAACTGCGGTGACAGCTGGAACGGATCAATCAGCAGGTCCGGTCCATGCTGCTTGGATGCAGATTGCAGGGAGACTGGCTGGATCTCAAGATCCAAAAGACTGATCTTAGGGAATGTGTTAATATGGCTGTGAAGAACAATTCGTTTTTTCTGATTCAGAAGAACTTTACTCTAGATATCCATATGGAAGGCCATAAAGTGTATACTGATCCATCATGGCTGGTTTATATTCTCGACCAGCTTTTTTCTAATGCGATAAAATATGCCACAGAGCAGCCATGTCTTATCATCCGTTCCGAAAAAACAGAGGATGCAGTGATCTTATCCGTGGAAGATCATGGGGAAGGAATTTTGGAAAGTGATATCCGCAGAGTTTTTGAAAAGGGATTTACCGGAAGCAATCACCATAATGGAAAGTATAAATCTACCGGGATGGGGCTTTATATGGTTTCCAGAGTCGCCGAGAAGCTGGAACATGAGATTCGGATCGAAAGCGAAGCTGGGAAGTATACGAAGGTGTTGTTGGTGTTTCGGAGATATGGAGGATGGCAGAAAGATTAAAAAGGATAAAAATGATTGAAATTTGGGAAATTGATATTAAAAGTATGTAAGGT
Organism: uncultured Lachnospiraceae bacterium; assembly: GCA_947174185.1. GTDB lineage: Bacteria > Bacillota > Clostridia > Lachnospirales > Lachnospiraceae > NK4A136. The sequence goes on from CAMWHY010000156.1 coordinate 952, forward strand.
TTCTTACAAAAATTGTAACCTTCCCCTGCGCTTTGTAAGGAAGATGTAAGGATTATTTCTGCAGATTCTTCTACAATATCTTTATAGATCATGATAACAAAAGCAGATCAAAGAAGGAGGATATTTATGAAGAAAGTTGTAGAAGTTGCCGGACTGCAAAAGAGCTATGGGGGTCGTGGGTTTAAGGCGGTGGCGTTAAAAGGCATAGATCTTTGCATTAATGAAAAAGATTTTATCGCTGTTATGGGTCCGTCCGGTTCCGGGAAAACCACGCTGCTAAATATTCTATCGACGATTGATAAGGCATCGCAAGGGACTGTCTTGATCGACGGGATGGATGTTTCCCGTATTTCCAATAAGGATCTTTCCAGACTACGCAGGGATAAGATCGGATTTATATTTCAGGAGTATAACCTGTTAGATACCATGACGCTGCAGGATAATATTGCGCTGCCTTTGTCCTTGAATGGGGTTTCGGGACGCATTTGCCTGGAACAGACGGAAGAACTGGCGAAGATGTTTGGTCTGACGGCGCATTTGAAAAAATATCCTTATCAGCTGTCCGGAGGACAGAAACAGAGAGGTGCAATCTGCAGGGCACTGATCACGAATCCGCAGATCATCTTTGCCGACGAGCCCACAGGAGCCTTGGACTCCGCTTCCGGCAGGGAGCTTTTAGAGTGTATGCAGGATGTTAATGAAAACAGGGGCGCCACAATTCTTATGGTCACACATGATCCATTCTGTGCTTCTTATGCAAAAGATGTATTTTTCTTAAGTGACGGTTCCATCAAATGTAAAATCAGCCGTGGCAGCAGCCGGAAAGAGTTTTATGATCGCATTATAGGGGTAGAAACCTCCATGGGAGGTGATTTTCTATGCGAATGACAAAACTTGCATTTTTAAATTTTAAGAGCAGTGCCAAAAATTTTCTGTGGCTGATCGTCTCACTGGCATTCACTGTTATGATTTTTCTCAACTTTGTAAATCTAACATATTCCGATGCGCTGGCGGAAGTAGGGGAACATAATAAGGAATATATGGATATCATTATCCGTGTACTCTGTTTTATTCTGGGGGTATTTTCCTTTTTCTATATCTGGTATGCAACCAATGTATTTCTCACCAGGCGGAAGAAGGAAATTGGAATCTATATCTTTATGGGTCTTTCCGGAGAGAAGATCGGAAAAATGTATATGATAGAATCTGCATTAACCGGAATTACGGCGCTTGTGCTGGGACTTTTATTTGGTACTCTGGCAACAGGGTTGTTCCAGATGATCTTAATGGCGGCATTGGATATGGAGATGATCATTGATTTTCATGTAAAACTTATGCCGATCGTCATTACCGGTATTGTATATGCGGTGATTTATTCCATCTTTGTCTGGAAAGGATATTGGAATATTGCAAGAAGCAGCGTGCTTGATATGATTTCTGCGGCAAAGAGAAACGAGTATGTAAGGCAGAACTCTATTTTTCTGTTTTTGAAAACCATTCTTGGCTGCGGGGTACTTGGAAGTGGTTATTATATAGCAGTTAAGGATTCCGGACAGGAACTGCTGGGAAATGTGCTGGTGGCAGTAGTGCTGGTGACCATCGGCGTATATCTGTTGTTTGGCGGTTTGATTCCATTGGTTTTTCAGAGGCTGGCTGCGCATAAAGCTTTTCTATATCAGAAGCAGCGGAATCTGTGGATCAATCAGATGATCTTTCGTATGAAAAAGAACTACCGGACTTATGCCATGGCAAGTGTACTGGCGCTTTCTGCCGTTACAGCGCTTGCTACGGGATTTGCTATGAAGACCCGTTATGATAATATCATTTCTTTTGAAAATACTTATACCTTTCAGTTCCTGACAAATCAGGAAAGTATCGGAGAGCAGGCCGCAGCCATTATGGGAGACAGCATCCTGTATCAGGGCGGGGTTCCGATTGTGCAGCTAATGGCAGAAGAAGGTGATTCCGACTGGGGGCGTTCCGGTTATCTGATGGTTTCCTGGTCGGGACTACGGGAACTGGCGGCGGCAGCCGGACTGGAATTTGATCTGGAGGAACCGGTGGAAAACGAGGTCATTTCCTTGGAAAACATGCCGTTAATGTCATTGATTACCAATGGAGAACGGGGAACCAGGATCATTGCCGGCAGATCCTATGAGCAGATTAAGACAACACGCGTGCCTTATTTTGGTTATCTGCAGGAGCAGATGTCTATTTATGCGGTAAGTGATACGGAATATGAGCAGCTGGCGTCTGATGGGGATGTGCTCTATACCTTTCATTACAGAATCTCGGATCCTGCCGATTATGAACGGATAAAGGAAGCCTTAAACGTCCTGATCAGTAATACGGAGGAGAATTTTACTGCACGTGTGGCTTTAGATCCTAATCATAATGATATTGGATGGATTAAGGCATTATATCCTTTTTGCATTTTTCTGTTCATGGTCTTTGCCATGGCAAGCGGATGTATCATGTTAATGAAGGTCATCAATGATTCGGTGGAAGAAAAGCCACGTTATGAAGTTTTAGGAAAGCTGGGGATTGACAGAAAGATTTTACGCAGATCCGTTGCCTGTGAACTGGCGGCAGCATACGGTTCGTCCTTTCTGGTTATGGCGGTTTCGTCCTATTTTTCAGTGCTGGCGCTGGCAAAAACCATGTTTACGAACCTGATTTCTGTCAATATTGTGAGCATTTTGGTAATATTTGTCATTTTTATTATTTTTTATCTGTGCTCTTTGACGGCGTATCAAAAAACAGCAGGGATATGATGGCAGATCGGATAAAACAGCGAAAAAGGAGGCTTAGATACGTTCAAGCCTCCTTTTTTATATTAAAATTTCAAAAAACACTTTACTTATTTGAAAAAACGGTGTAATGTAGTATTAAATACTACATATAATAATTTTAAGAATTATTATATAGTAACAAATATTATATTTCGAAAAAAAGTGGAAAAGATAAATTTAAGATAGTTTTAAAGATGTGAGCCGCTGAAGGCGGCAAGGAGGTGTATTATGACAAAGGTAGAAAGTTTTAACGGACAGAGCGTATTAGAAGAAGTTGCCAATTCCATATCCCATGGAACAGGAGCGTTGTTGGCGGCAGCAGGTACGTGGATCTTGATCGTTTATGCATCCATGCATTCCAATACCATTGGTATAGTCAGCGCTGCATTATATGGCGCAAGTCTGATTCTGCTGTACAGCGTGTCTTCCCTTTATCATGCCATGACCAGATATAAGGCGAAAAGGGTATTTCAGATTCTTGACCATTGTTCCATCTTTGTTTTGATCTGGGGAACCTATATTCCGGTAGCTTTATCTCTGGTTGGCGGCACGAAGGGATGGATTATCTTTGGCGTGCAGGCTGCCTGTGCGGTGATCGGAATTGTATTAAATGCCATTGATCTGAAGCGTTTTCATGGTTTTTCCCTTGTGCTTTATGTAGTCATGGGGTGGGCGATTGTGGTATCCGCCGATACAGTGCTTTCTATGATTGACAGAACGGGACTGTGGCTTCTTCTTGGCGGCGGCATTGCATATACCGCAGGAATATATTTCTATGTAAAGAATAACCAGAAATATATGCATTTTATCTGGCATCTTTTTGTCATTGCAGGAAGTCTGCTTCATTATTTCTTTGTTCTTATGTACTGTCTTTAAATAATATATGGATCGAGATATTGTAAAACCGTCGTATTAGATATGCGGCGGTTTTTTCATGGTATATCATTCTGCGGCTGTTTTGGCGGGAATGCAACTGCTAATAAGGCCGGTTGCAACCGTTGTTTGACAAATTGCACGATGGTATTTTCTTGTATGCAACTATAGATCGTGATAATGTTTGATCAAGCTATAGCGAAATGCCATTAAATATTATAGAATATGGAGAAGGAGGACAGATGTAAAATGATTTTGGCAGATAAAATTATATATGAAAGAAAGAAAAACGGATATTCCCAGGAGGAGCTGGCGGATAAACTGGGTGTAACAAGACAGGCGATATCTAAGTGGGAGGGCGCCCAGACAACTCCGGATCTTCAAAGGATCCTGAAAATGAGTGAATTATTCGGGGTATCGGTTGACTATTTATTAAAGGATGAAATAGAAGTGGAGGAATTTAGTTCCAATCCCGAGGAGGCAGATTCTTCTATCCGTAAGATTAGTATGGAAGAAGCAGATGAATTTCTCCGGCTAACAGAGGAAACTGCTCCCAAAATTGCATTTGGCGTAATCCTATGCATTCTTTCACCTATCTGTATGTTTTTTCTGGAAGCCTGTGCAGAATCAGGTTTGATCCCTTTGTCAGAGGATGTTGCCGGTGGAATCGGAATGATGATACTTCTTGCTATCATTGCGGCTGCCTGTGGGATATTTATATTATATGGAGCAAAGAAAAAACCATGGGAATTTCTTGATAAGGAAACTTTTGAGACGGAATATGGCGTCATCGGAATGGTAAAAGAGAAAAAACAAAGGTATCAGAGTGTTTATGTCAAGTATAACATTACGGGAATAGTCATCTGTTTTATCGGGGTGATCACAATGTTTGCGGCTGTATTTTTTGAAGAATACGAACTGCTTGAAATAATGTGTTTTTGCCTGATGCTGATAATCGTTTCCATAGGGGTAAGATTCTTTGTGATTGCCAGTATCATGAAGGGAGGTTTTGAGAGATTATTGCAGGAGGAAAGCTATAGTATTGCCGAGAAAGAAAAAGCAAAATCTTCTATCAAAGCAGCAGTCAGCGCAATCTACTGGCTTGCGGTTACAGCGATTTTTCTGGCTGTCACGCTGGGCACTAAAGCGGAAATGTTTTCTAAGGAAATCATAAATTACAGAATGATCCGGATGATTTGGCCAGTTGCAGGAGTTTTCTTTCCGATTGTCCTAATTATTGTAAACTTATTAGAAAATAAAGGAAATAACAAAAGAAAATAAAAAAGAAAAAAAGATCAAGAGCTATTTGGTTTGCACGGACTACAATTCTCCGGGGACTTGAACAGCTTTGATCTTTTTAATTGCAACGGAATTCGCCCAGCTATCCATAAAAAATGTCAATGAAATATCGGGGATTTGGGGATCAGTGTATAGAT
>CAMWHY010000157.1 GCA_947174185.1 uncultured Lachnospiraceae bacterium
GAGCAAACGAAAGAGGATATTCAAAATGGCTATATAGTGAATACAGGTGTTTCCTTTTCAGAACAAGCTATGCCAATAGTAACAGGCGGGCGAGGAACCAGCTTTTATGTGAACCATGAAAATAGTATAGATATTTCTATTACTTTAAAAAATCTTATCGATGGAACTGGACATCATTACTGGGAGCCTATTACCGATGTATCTTTTGTAAGTTTTGAAATATATGACCCGTCAGGTAAAGTCGCCTATTCTTTTTATAGAGAAGGAACAGATATAGAAAATGCGGTTGACATAGATACCGAATTAGAAGTATATCCGGGAGAATGGCAGTATAATATTTCTTTTGCTTATACTACTAATGGAATCGATCCGTCAGACATGGAAATTTCATTAAGGTATAAAACCATATTTGAAGATGATATTCAATGGCTTGTCGATAACAAACTTAATATAATCAATTAAATCATTACTACTATCCTGCCGCTATTGCGGATATTGTGTCTGAAAGACCATTGCCGAAAGAGGTTTCCATACCTGAATATACCGAGGTTGATTTTAGCGGTATATCCGTAATGGAGCAGAGCGGCTCAAAACGACAGAGGGATTAACGTATAAATAAATTGGAGGAATGGAAAGATGAGTATCAATGGATTTAAAATAATGGGAAGTTATGTTATGAAGAATAGAATAATATCATTGCTTATTATAGCAATGATGATTCTCGTAATCAGCGGATGTACTACCCAAGTGGATGGTTCGTCTGGCACTGCTCCAGATGCTGTGCAGATTGAGGATGATGAAACGGAACAAATATATGATGATATTGCGGCAGAAAATATTCATCATGTTAATATAAGTGGCAATGCCCGTTCCATTATCATCAGGCAGGGTGAAAATGAAAACTTTGAATTTTATAATGGAGATTTGGACACCAATCATACATATAAAGTTCTTTGTGACGAGAATGGCGATACGATTGACATTAACATTTTAATGGAAAATGGGGAAAACGATAATAATATTCTTGGCTCCTTCATTATTGACATACCTCAAAAAGAATTTGAAAAAATTGATGTAACAGGAGAGTTTATTCATATTTCTCTAAACACAATAAATTCAGATGTGCTAATCCATGCAAACAACTCATTTGTAAATCTTGATTTAGAGGCGGATCAGTTGGAACACAATATCACGTTGGAGGGATCAGAATCAAATGTATTTAGAGGTGTTTCGGTTTATTTGGATAAATTCCCTGATAATGTAAGATGGGAGCTAAACGTAATTCAAGGTGGTACAATAAACGATCCGCAGAGCATACTTAAAGAGAACATACTTGAATCAGATTCAGGAAACCCAGTCATAAGTATCAATAATACAGAAGAAATAAATGTTTATAGAATAGATTGAAAGAATACAGTCCTAAGGAAGTATATTACCAATAGGACACAAATTGGGTATATGTTGTCTCACGTGGATTAAGTAAAGCAGAAATCACAATTTCGGAAGCAAACTTCTAGTCGTTTTATTCAGCTACGATGACAAGAATGATTAGAAAATGACAAATTAATGAGTAGAATAATATTTCCCGTAACGGCAAAAAATAAATAAATAATTCTGAGATTATTGGAGATTTTGCCGATAATGTGATATACTATATAATTGATTAGTATAGTTTTTTAGTTCGCTTTATAATGGAGGATAGCAGTGCGATACCTTTCAGTTACTGAAATAGCGAAAAAATGGGATGTGTCGGAGCGCAGCGTTAGAAATTACTGTGCCCAGGGACGTGTAATTGGTGCGTTCCTTACCGGCAAGACTTGGAACATTCCTGAAAATGCAGAGAAACCGGAACGTACCAACAAGAGAAAAGAGCAACCTATTACTCTGTTGGACATCCTGAAAGAGCAGAAAGCAAGCCAATACTCCGGCGGTATTTACCATAAGACACAGATTGAGCTGACATACAATTCTAACCACATAGAGGGCAGCCGTCTGACCCACGATCAGACCAGATATATCTTTGAAACCAACACCATCGGCGTGGAGAACGAAGTCCTCAATGTGGATGATGTAATTGAAACAGCAAACCACTTCCGCTGCATCGATATGATTATTGAAAATGCCAAAACGACGCTGACCGAGAAATTCATCAAGGAGCTTCATTTGATTCTGAAAAACGGCACCAGTGATTCCAGAAAAGATTGGTTTGCTGTTGGTGATTATAAGAAATTGCCGAACGAGATTGGCGGCATGGATACCGCCCTTCCGGAAGAAGTTGCCGGTAAGATGAAAGAATTGCTGAAAGAGTACAACGCCAAGGAAGAAAAGACCTTTGAAGATATTCTGGATCTCCATGTGAAGTTTGGAAGAATCCATCCCTTTCAGGATGGTAACGGTCGCGTGGGCAGACTGATTATGTTCAAAGAGTGTCTAAAATATAATATAGTTCCGTTCATTATCGAAGATACTCTAAAAATGTTTTATTACCGTGGATTGAAAGAATGGAACAATGAAAAGGGCTATCTGACAGATACCTGCCTGACTGCACAGGTCAAATATAAAGCGTATTTAGATTATTTTAGGATTGAATATTAAGAGAGCAGATTTTCAAGAATCCGAAAATTAAACAAAAACAATTGGTTATAGAAACTAGAATTATGCCGAGTTATGGTAAGATATGTAAGGTAAGACACCTGTTGCGGTTCCTCAAACAGGCATTTCTCCAAAAGCATCTCTTTACAGTCGGAAAATCCAAGCAGGTAGGCGAGCATCCCATACCGGAATCAATAGCACAAGTGCTATGCGCGTTCTGCTCATTGACATAACGGTCAATCAGCAGCCGGATTTCTTCTGGCAGTTCCAGTTCTTCCAACTTGCCGGAATATTTGCCAGATTTCCGGATGATCTCCTGATATTCTCGTCACTGTTTGTGATGCCATTCATGCGGACGCCCATGAGCTGGTATAATACAGATTCCTTTACGGATTATTGGGTGGGATAAAAGTCCACTAAGTCTAGTTGCGGCACAGGCAGCTATTCAAAATTGATGCCATAGGAATTTTGAGCGTAGAGGGGTTCACCGGGACGACGGGTGCCTCTTTTTTGGGGCTTTTTAGATTAGCGGGAAGTTCCCCAGCGTCCTCACGCTGCAATCAGAGGATGAAAAGCTGAAAGGACAGAAAGAAACCAATGCCTTGACATACAATCGTAACTATATTAGTCTGAAAGGGAAACGGCTTGGTTTGGATATTGGTCATGAAAGTTTCCGGGTGGAATTTTACCCATGCGTGGAGAAAGTGATACATAAAATTCTCAAAGAGGAGAGAAAAAATGAGTGGGATATTAATACAAACACGCGAGGAATATTCGAAAAGGGTCATGCCTGCCGGGCTGATATCTCTTGCCGGGTTATTTCTCGTGCTGCTGACGCTTATGTACAGCCTGCGGCCTGCGGTGCTGAACGGGTTCCTGGAGGGTGCGGGATCTCCCTATGCCCTGATTGAGGCATATGATAAATGGTACGGAATCCTGACGGTTACCAGAGTGGTCTGCTGGGCAATCGCGGTCGTGTGCTGTGTGGCAGCAGTCGCCATTGGCTGGAGGACGCTGGATGCGGTGTTTGTCGCCGTTTTTTTTTCGCTCTTTGGCTTATGGCTGTGCGACACAATGTACTTTAGCGAAGACATACCCAAGCTGCGGGAAATGGCGCAGATTGCAGACGACCGTTTGGAGACGGTGGAAGTTTACCTTCATGAGAAAACGGTGAGGAAGAATCTGCCGGGTTCCTATGCGAAGGGGCAGCAAGAGTCGTTTATCCTATACAGAGGCATAGGGGAAGCTACCAATCACAATTGGGAGAGTTTTTATGTCCCGGAAATTTTGGATTTTACTCCGGATGCCGGGAAAATGTATAATGAACAAAGAAGCGTTGATTGGAATGAAGAAAACGCGCAGGTGTATTACATCACCTACACAACAAACTTTAGAGTGGTAGTGTCATAGAACCGGCGGATCCTTAAGTATGCCTAGTACAAGGTACAGGAAAAGCAATAGGGAAAATGTGGTCGTTTCTCACAAAAATGGAAATTGGATTATGGGTATGGTATGATTAAAATAATAAACATATAAAAAATCCTGCTTATAATAGTTGAAATTATATTTAGCATATGGTTTATTTTATATGCAAAAGGTGATTATGTAGAAACTTGCTAGTGGTTTAGTGATCAAAAGTACAATTTCAAAAATGATAAAAAGAAATGTAGTCTTTGGAGCAATCTAAATTTTTATAGGGAGTGTTCTGAAAATAATTGAATTACTTTTGTAAATATGAAAGTGAATTTGATGGGATATGGTAACTATATGAATGATAAAAAATCTGAATCTATGAGAGAAACACATAATAAAGATGAATATCTTATGTTACGTGAAGAGATAATTTTCCATTTAAATAAAACTCATGAAATAAGAAACATGATGTACATCTCCTCAATTGCAATACTTGCATTTATATATAAAGAAGGAAATGAAGATGGAGGACTTTTATATTTATTACCATTTGCAGTAATAATGCCATCGTATTTTATATCATTAAGGCATTCAGAATCTTTAAGAATTATAAGTTCTTATATGGAAATATTTTTAGAAGAAAATATTTTTAATTGGGAAACAAGATATAAAAAGTTTTTAAAAATTGCACATCTAAGAGAGCAAAGAGTAAAAATGGTTGATTGGTCATACTTTGCAATGTCATTGATATGCTTTTTGTTCTCTTTTTTAAAAACGAGTAATAATGAAAGATATGTGTTGATTATTTTTTCGGTAGGTATATCATTACTTTACTCATTAACATATATTGGCAGTAAGGAAAAAATAAGAAATAAATGGAGAGAGATTAAAAGACAAGAGAGTAATGATAAGATAGCCGCAGAAATAAAAGATTATTGCGATGATATATGGGATAAACAGTTTCGATAAAATAACTATTTCATAATTGTCATAATGAAAAGGGAGTATAATATGACGAATTTTACACCAATTATATTAGATTTACTTTCTGCTGGCGTTATAACAGATTTAGTGACTAATATATTTTTAAATAATTTTAATTATAAATAATAAAAAATAGACTAAATAGAGAAAAGAAAACAGATTTTTACAATACAACAAGAAAGAAATTAACAATTGTTGGAATGTTTTAATGTATTTAAGGAGGGTCAAATATTGAAAGAAGATAGAGTACCAAAGATTTTCATTTCATACTCTTGGAGTAGTGATGCGTTAGTGCTGGAATTGGCGCAGAGATTAGTTTCGCAAGGGGTTGATGTTGTCCTTGACAAGTGGGATTTGAAAGAAGGTCAGGATAAGTATGCATTTATGGAACGTTGTGTTAATGATCCTGAGATAACGAAAGTTCTTATTATTTGTGATAAAGCTTACGCTCAGAAGGCAGATGACCGCTCTGGAGGAGTGGGAGATGAGACAGTAATTATTTCCAGTGAAATCTATGGGAATATGAAGCAAGAAAAATTTATCCCCGTCATAGCAGAAAAGGACGAAGAAGGAAAACCATATACACCTACATATATAAAGACAAGAATATATATTGATCTTTCTAATCAGGATACATATGAGATGGAATATGAGAAACTTCTTAGAAACATTTATGAAAAACCACAATTTATAAAACCTAAGTTAGGGAAAAAACCGGAATGGCTTGATGAGGAGAAAACAAATTTTTTTCCACTAAAGGATCTGATTCGTCAGATCCGTGGGAGTAATACAGATAATAAACGGAAAAACTGTATATCAAGATTTCAAACAGCCTACATTGAAATCTTGAAAGAATATTTTGAAAAGGGTGCTGAGCCAGAACGAATATACGAAATTTTTT
>CAMWHY010000158.1 GCA_947174185.1 uncultured Lachnospiraceae bacterium
TCAGATGTGTATAATATAAAGGGTTCAACATCGGTGCGTTGTCTCTCAATCTTCCTATGATCCTTTCCAAAGCAAAACAGGAGAGCAGGGATTTTTATGAGGTACTGGATTATTATCTGAATCTTATCCGGCAGCTTCATATTCGTACGTATGGCTATCTAGGGGAAATGCGTGCTTCGACCAATCCATTGGCATACTGCGAGGGAGGATTCCTGTACGGTGATCTGAAGCTTACGGATAAGATCAAGCCGCTGCTTAAGGCAGCGACGGCTTCCTTTGGCATCACTGCATTAAATGAAATGCAGATGCTTTATAACGGCAAATCTTTGGTACAGGATGGAAAATTTGCCTTGGAAGTTATGGAATATATTAATAAAAAAGTTGCAGAATTTAAGGCGGAGGACGGTAACCTTTACGCTATCTATGGAACGCCGGCGGAGAATCTGTGCGGATTACAGATCAAACAGTTCCGGGAAAAATACGGTATCGTGGAAGGGGTATCAGACCGCGAATATGTCAGCAACAGCTTCCATTGCCATGTAACGGAGGATATCACGCCGATTGAGAAACAGGATTTGGAAAACCGCTTCTGGGAGATGTTAAATGGCGGAAAGATCCAATATGTGAAATATCCAATCGATTATAATACGGATGCGATCAAGACGCTGATCAGGAGAGCGATGGATTATGGTTTCTATGAGGGTGTCAATCTGTCTCTGGCATATTGCGATGATTGTGGTCATCAGGAGTTGGAGATGGATGTCTGTCCCGTATGCGGCAGCAAAAATTTGACGAAGATCGACCGTATGAATGGCTATCTGTCTTATTCCCGGGTGCATGGGGATACCAGGCTGAATGATGCTAAAATGGCTGAGATTGCTGAAAGGAAGAGTATGTAAGGATGAGATACCATAATATAACAAAGGATGATATGCTCAATGGTGATGGGCTGCGTGTCGTTCTGTGGGTAGCCGGATGTTCCCATTGCTGTAAGGGCTGCCATAACCCGGTCACCTGGGATCCTGATGGCGGACTTTTATTTGATGAAAGGGCCGAAAAGGAGATCTTCGACCAGCTGGATAAATCCTATATCTCCGGACTTACATTTTCCGGCGGTGATCCGTTGCATGCTGCGAACCGGCTTGGAGTGCAGAAATTGGCGAAAGAAGTAAAAGAAAGATATCCGGAAAAATCGATATGGCTTTATACCGGGGCTTTATGGGAGCAGATCTATGAAGATCCTGTGATGCAGTATCTGGATGTGGTAGTGGATGGAGAATTTATTCAGGCTCAGAAAGATAATACCCTGCTTTGGAAAGGTAGTAAAAACCAAAGGGTGATTGATGTACAGGCATCGCTGGCACAGGCGGATCCCCGTGATCCCGTACTTCATTGTAAAGATTATGCTTTGGATCCGGACCGTGAGGCAGATGTCAGAAGAACTGCCTATGTGGAAGAGATATCCTGTGGATGTGATAGCTAGTGTACTGTAGAAGAGCTGCGTCATGGAAGTTAGTTTGAAATATATGAGGATGGTAGAAACATGCAGAAGATCAAGATAAAATATTTCTCGGATAAAATTGATAAATTGCGTTATATCGATGGAAAATCGGACTGGATCGATTTAAGAAGCGCAGAGGATATCACGTTAAAAGCGGGGGAGTTTAAGCTGGTTCCGCTGGGAGTAGGTATGCAGCTCCCCAAAGGCTATGAGGCACATGTGGTGCCGAGAAGCTCTACTTTTAAAAATTTCGGCATCATACAGACGAATCATATGGGAGTCATTGATTATACCTATTCCGGTGATCATGACCAGTGGTTTATGCCAGTTTATGCGGTGCGCGATACGCAGATCAACGTCAATGACAGGATCTGCCAGTTCCGTATTGTGGAGAACCAGCCGACCATCGAGTTTGAGGAGACAGCGGTTTTGGAAGGACCGGATCGAGGCGGATTTGGGAGTACAGGAAAAGCTTAGTGCGCATTTGTAAGCGTATCAGACGGCAAAATGCATTGATTAGAGAACAAAGCTGATTGGAAGAGCTTGAGGATATCAGGCTCTTTTTTATTTTTCAGGGTATATATATTTGCCGTATGGGGAAAATAATCATGCCTGTCCTGATATTTTACAAGGTTGTAGGTAAAAACGCTGCAAGCAGTAAAATGTCGGATGAAAAAACATGCTTCGGAATGGAGAACATCATGTCAAAAGTCAGCATTAATGTGAAAGATAATATTGCTTTTTTAAATTCCCATATAGGCATTAAAAACAGTTATGATATCGTCAGCAGGGAGATCACTATCGGGGGCAGGAATGCCTGCATGTATCTGATCGACGGTTTCTGCAAAGATGAAATGATGCAGAAGTTTCTACAGTTTTTGATGGAACTCAAGGCAGAGGATATGCCGAAGGATATTAGTGGTATGACACAGCAGTTTATGCCTTATGTGGAAGTAGACGTTCAGTCGGATTTTGATCAGGTCATCTATTTTATCTTAGCGGGTACCTTTGCTTTGTTTATTGAGGGATTTGACCAGTGTTTCTTGATCGATGCAAGAACTTATCCCTCAAGAAGCGTGGAGGAACCAGAGAAGGACAAGGCGCTGAGAGGCTCTAAGGACGGTTTTGTGGAAACCATCGTATGTAATACGGCATTGATTCGCCGCAGAATCCGAAGCACGGAACTTTGCATGGAACTGTTAAATGTCGGAGAATCTTCAAAAACTGACATTGTCATCTGCTATATGCAGGGACGGGCGGACGAGAAATTGTTGGAGACCGTTAAAAAGAAGATACAGGATATCCGGATAGACGCCCTTTCCATGAACCAAGAGACGTTGGCAGAGTGTTTATATAAGAAACCATGGTTTAATCCCTATCCGAAATTTAAATATACGGAGCGTCCGGATACGGCGGCTGCGCATATTCTGGAGGGCAATATTGTTATCCTTGTGGACAACTCACCTTCAGCAATGATTATTCCGACTTCGCTATTTGATCTTTTGGAGGAGGCGGACGACTTTTATTTCCCGCCGATCACGGGGACTTATCTGCGTTTGACAAGAATATTGATTACGATGATCACATATCTTCTGACGCCTACGTTTTTGCTTCTGATGATGCGACCAGAGTGGATCCCGGAGACGTTTGCCTTTATCCAGTTGAAGGATCCGGTCAATCTGCCGATCCTGTGGCAGTTTTTACTTTTGGAGCTGGCCATCGACGGACTGAGGTTGGCGGCAGTCAATACGCCCAATATGCTAAGCACGCCGCTCAGTGTACTGGCTGCGCTGGTACTTGGGGAGTTTGCGGTCAACAGTGGATGGTTCGCAGGTGAAATTATGCTGTATATGGCGTTTGTTGCAATCGCCAATTATACACAGTCCAATTATGAACTCGGATATGCGATCAAGTTTCAGAGAATCCTGACCCTGATCCTGACGGCTGTCTTTGGGGGCTGGGGATATCTTACCGGAGTAATCATCTGCTTCTCCTGTCTGATCTTTAATAAGACGCTTGGCGGTAAAGGGTATCTTTATCCGCTGCTTCCATTTGACTGGAAGCAGTTGAAGAAGCGTATGATCCGCCATCGGAAATCTTCCGATTTTTAATGAGATACAATCGCCATTACGATACTGCATTCCGGTTATTATTTTTTTGCCATTTATCGTAGTTTCGGTAACGGTTAGTCTCTTAACTCTATGCCATTTCAGGGAATAAGCAATCAAAAGAAAAACCGTAACCAGACAGCGGCCGCTGCATAGAATACTATTAAAATATATGAATGATGTGATGATAATATGCAGAAAACTTGTTGTCAGAATAATTTCCGAAATAATAATCAGAGCAGAATGTGCCCCATGACGGACCACAGTTGTAATGATGCGGTAACGGATGGAAGGCAGATGAAATCAGTTGCTATGGCATATGTACCATGGCAGAAGGATTCGGATATCTATGAGGATCTGGAAAAGGCATACTGTATAGGAACTATTTTTCCCGTATTAAATCTTCCGTTTTGTGGGGAACGTTAGAATCATTTTACGTATCAGGTGCATGGAAAATATGCCGAAAGAAGGCTGGATAATCAGAAAGGCTGGTGAAAAATAAATGAATCAATATAGAAATATGGCGGGTTATGACCGCAGAAACAATCGGGATGAATTGATTCAGAAGATAGGGATGCTTGATTTTGCTCTGGTAGACTTAAATCTCTATCTGGATACGCATCCGGATGACCATGAAGCAATGGAATATTTTACGCATTTTAAGAAAAATCTTGATATGCTCAGAAAAGAGTATACGACGAAATACGGTCCTCTGAAAGTGGAAGATATGGCAAACGGAGCATGGGACAGTTGGAAATGGGTAACGGAACCCATGCCTTGGGAAGTATGTGCTAATTAAAAATTAATGTATATAGCAGAAAGGAAAATCGTATGTGGGAATATGAGAGAAGATTACAGTTTCCGGTAAAGATCACAAAACCGAATGCGAAGATCGCACAGGTCATCATAAGCCAGTATGGCGGACCGGATGGTGAAATGGGCGCTTCCATGCGCTACCTTTCCCAGCGCTATGCAACTCCGTATCGTGAGGTGGCAGGGGTTTTGACGGATATAGGAACGGAAGAACTCGCACATCTTGAAATGGTGGCAGCCATTGTTTATCAGCTGACAAAAAATCTCTCCATGGAGGAGATTGAGGCTTCCGGTTTTGATAAATATTATGTGGATCATACGTTAGGTATCTGGCCTCAGGCAGCCGGCGGTGTACCGTTTAACGCATGTGAATTTCAGTCTAAGGGTGATATCATTACTGACTTATTTGAAGATATGGCAGCGGAACAGAAAGCCCGTACGACGTATGACAACATCCTTCGTCTTGTAAAAGATCCGGAGGTATGTGAGCCGATTAAGTTCTTACGAGAGCGTGAAATCGTGCATTTCCAGCGTTTCGGTGAAGCTCTCAGGCTGACGCAGGAGAAGCTGGATGCCAAGAATTTCTATGCATTCAACCCTGGTTTTGATAAAGAATCCTGTTGTTAAATACAGAACCGTCATGGAAACTTCCATGGCGGTTTTTGACTCTTAAAGGTTTAAAACTGTGCATACATTTCGGACAAGTTTAGTAAAAGTAATTGATTGAAAGCTGTTTTTGTTATATTATAAGAATAGAGCATCTATTTGCATTTTCTGTAATCGATTGAGGTAAAGTATGGGTAAACTGTTTGGTTGGCTGAATAGGGGTTATGCTGAAACAATCGAAGCATAT
Source organism: uncultured Lachnospiraceae bacterium (assembly GCA_947174185.1). GTDB lineage: Bacteria > Bacillota > Clostridia > Lachnospirales > Lachnospiraceae > NK4A136. The sequence continues at coordinate 5,276 of CAMWHY010000158.1, forward strand.
AATACTAGAATGAACCGATTGCCGGTACTTCATGCCGGATATGTTTTTTTCGATTGGGTAAATTATGATGCAGCTACCCATTCTTTCTCTGTTTATATTGAGTGGAATGGAGAATTAAACCAGAAGCTTCAGGATGCTATGCCTCAGGGAGGATATGCTTTCCGCTGCAGCGAGGAGCAGGCTGCCTGCTATACTAAGGATCATAATGGTTCACCGGTATATATTAAACTTTATGCAAAATGTGGACGGCTTTATGTCAAACATCTGTATTTCAATAGTGCGGACAAGCAGAATGAACTATTTTTCAACGGTTGTGATGTCATTCCTCCGGAGATGGTCTGCTTTTGGGGACGAGGACCAGTGGAAAAGATGGATTATGCGTCGTTTCTGCAGACTGCGGAGCAAGATGCTATTCGCGGACAGGGGGAGGTACAGAGGGGAAGTTACCGCAGGCTGCGGAGCAGTTTTCATGGCAGCTATCGTGGACTGCGTGGCAGCTACCGTGTCGGAAGTTACCGTAGTTTATTAGGTAGTTATCGCGGGATAGGAGGTAGTTACCGTAGTTTATCAGGAAGTTACCGTGGAGTAGGAGGCAGCTACCGAAGCTTAT
>CAMWHY010000159.1 GCA_947174185.1 uncultured Lachnospiraceae bacterium
GACTGTTATATTTGATATGGTGTTGTTCTATTTTCTTCCATAAATAAAACAATAGGTAAAATATCTAAGAGCGCAAGAAACGATTATTGAAGTTTTCACTTCTCCGGCTATAATGACGCCTGATCAATTTTGTTAATCTTTTCGACAAAACATTTTGTATTGGCTACAGCATCTCCATGGAATACAGCAGAGCCAGCAACAATCACGTTTGCACCAAGCGAAACTGCTTTCTCTACATTTTCCAACTTAATACCGCCGTCAACTTCCAGATCAACCTTCAGACCCTCCTCCCGAATCCATGATGCGATCTGTGCGATCTTTTCATCCGAAGATGGGATATACGCCTGTCCGCCAAAGCCCGGATGAACACTCATGACAAGCGCCATATCGATCATCGCAAGATATGGGCGAATCTGTTCTGCAGGCGTCTCCGGATTGATTGCCAGTCCTGCCTTCGCTCCCAGATCATGGATCTGTTTTATTACTTTTTCCGGTTCCTTTAAAGTTTCCAGATGGACCGTCACCAGATCTGCGCCACTCTTTACAAATTCCTCCACGTAACGTTCCGGCTCCACGATCATCAGATGCACATCAAGGAAAAGTTCCGTTTTCTTGGCAACGCATTTTAAAACCGGCATGCCAAAAGAAATCGATGGAACAAACATACCATCCATTACATCAAAATGCAGGTAATCTGCGCCGCCTTTTTGGACATCGTCGATCTCTTTCTGCAGTTGTGTAAAATCCGCCGATAAAATTGAAGGTGCAAAGTGTATCATATTAATTACCATGCCTTCCTCTAACTAATATTTTTTTTGATTCTTTAATTCCTCATATAGCTGCCGATAGCTTTCATACCGCTTCGGATGGATCTTCTTTTCCTCTACCGCCCGGCGCACCCCGCACTCCGGCTCATGAATATGGCTGCAGGGCTGGTAATGGCATTCACCCACATAGGGATAAAACTCCCGGTAATAATCCCCCAGTTCTTCATAGGATAACGCATCTAACATCAACGCCGAAAACCCCGGTGTATCCATCAGGTAGGTTCCGTTTCCCAGATGCAACAACTCCGAATGCCTCGTTGTATGCTTTCCGCGTTCCAGCTTCCGGCTGATCTCCCCGGTCTCCATTCCGGCTTCCGGACAAAGTGCATTGGTCAGTGTTGATTTGCCTACGCCGCTTGGTCCTGCCAGCGCTGTTGTCTTTCCTTCCAGCAGTTCACGCAGTCTTTCTACACCTGCCCCTGACGCAGCACTGATCTCTAATAGCATACAACCGCATTCTGCATAAATATCCAGAATTTCAGTCCGTTCCTTCTCCGTCACCAGATCCATCTTATTAAAGCAGAGAATTGCCGGGATTTCCTGTCTCTCCATCGACACCAAAAACTTATCTAAAAGATTCAAATTGGGCTTTGGAGCATAATAAGCAAATAAGAGCAGCACCTGATCGACATTGGCAACCTCCGGCCGGATCAGACTGCTGGCTCTTTTTTTGATCTCATGGACCATCCCCTGTGCATTGACAGCATCCGTGATCGTAAGACTGACCATATCACCCACAAGCGGTTTTTTTCCGTCTTTCCGAAATATTCCCTTGGCACGGCATTCCACCAGTCCGTGCCCTTCCACATAGATGTAGTAAAATCCTGCGATTCCCTTTACGATCCTGCCTTCATAGGCAACATTTTCTTCAAACATCCGCCACCTACTGTACCTTGATAAATGAAACCGGGATCGGATCAGAAGTAACCAGTTCCGGAACATTCTGCACCGTTACACTGCCATCTTCTCCAATCACATTTTCCTGCTTAATGATATTATACGTAATATATACTTCACCGGAAGATTTTGCAAATATATTAGTCACATTGATCTCCACAGGAAACGTAGCCGTAGTAGTAGACCATAGCTGACTGCCATCCATTGCCTTTAATACAACCACCGCATCACCGCCGGGATAGTTTGCCGGAGCACTCACCGTGGTAAGGCAGTTATAATATACCTGTTCCACACCCATACTCAGCTTAAACTCAATCTCCGTACCGCTCTTGACTGTCACATTAGGAGAATAATTCTGATATGTCACACGCCCTTCTTCAATCGTATCGCTATATTCCAGATCCACCGCCGTACCGGTCAAGCCGATCTCCTCCAGCATACGGATCGCTTCATCCTCTGTCTTATTTCTGATATCCGGGACCTGCACTTCCACTACTTCTGCCCCAAGACTAATGACCAGTTCTATGACAGTTCCCCTTGCAAGGCGCGTTTCTGCTGCCGGACTCTGGGAAATAACCTGATCTCTTGCTACGGTGTCCGAATTTGTCTGTGATATGCTGACAACAAATCCCTCGCTTTCCAGCTTGGCAGTTGCCTCGGCACGGCTCAGTCCCTCTACCAGCGGCAGAGGTACGCCGTTGGCGCCGCTGCTGATCTGCAGGGTCACCTGACTGCCCGGAGCAAGCATCTCACCCTCCTGAGCAGAAGCGGAAATAACAAGATTCTCAGCCACCGTATTGGATTCCTTATATTCAGAAACAACTTCCAGTCCTAATGCACGCAGCGCAGTTGCCGCTTCATCTGCAGGCTTTCCGGCTACTGCAATCATCCGAACCGATGCACTGTCCTGTTCTGACTCCTGAGATGCAAAATCAAAAATGCCGACTGCACTTCCCACAAAATACAAAAATACACATCCTACGATCACTGCCACGACAACGATCATGACAGTCGTTAAAAATTCCATCTTAGGATCATATTCTTCCTCAACAATTCTACGTCCCTTTTGTTTTGAAGAACTGTTTTTCCGGCTGCTGCCGGCGCTGTTTTTCCCGGAACTATTCCGCTTGGAATTATTTTTTCCGGAACTGCTTTTCCCGGAACCATTCTTTCCGGACCCATTTTTCCCAGAACCACTCTTTCCGGAGCCGCTTTTCCCGGAGCCGTTTCGCTCTCCGGATCTGCCTTCCGCCGGTCTTCCGGAAGACGGCTTCTTTCTTCTTTCTATAAGGATCTCTCCCTGATCCATTTCCTCTGGATAATCTTCCTGTATGTATTCTCTAGAACTTCTCCTGCCATCGTCGCGAAAATCTTCCTGGTCATACTCCACTCTTTCGCTCCTTTTTCTAGGACGTTCTTCGATCTCCTGTTCATCCATATCGCCATAATAACCACGGTTTCTGACAGGAATCTGATCCAACTGCGGATTTTTAGGATGTGCAGCAGATTTGATCTGCCTCATTTCCTCATCCGAAACATTCTTCGTCGCCCCACTGGCATCCGTTTCATCCAGTCTCACAAAGTTCTCATCCGGACTGATCAGGGACTTTTTCAGATCCTCAATCAACTCCGGCGCAGACTGGTATCTACGATCCGGACTTTTTTGCGTACACTTCTTAACAATCTGTTCTACGCTGATGGGAATTTCAGGCACGAACTCACGGACAGATGGCATCTGCTCCTGAATATGCTTGATCGCCACTGCCACTGTCGTCTCGCCGTTAAACGGCACACGCCCCGTCAGCATCTCAAATAAAGTTATGCCCAGAGAATAAATATCGCTCTTTTCATCAGAAAATCCACCCCTTACCTGCTCCGGCGAGGTATAATGTACGCTCCCCATCACATTGGACGTAATCGTATTGCTGGTAGCCGCCTTGGCAATACCGAAGTCGGTCACCTTGACCTTGCCCTCTTTGCTGATAATAATGTTCTGGGGTTTGATATCCCTGTGGATAATATGGTTATTATGAGCCGCCTCGATTCCCATCGCCATCTGAATGGCAATGCTGACAGCCTCTTTCACGGAAAGGCGCGCTTTCTTTTCAATATACTTTTTTAAGGTAATGCCTTCCACCAGTTCCATGACAATATAATGGCTGCCGTTTTCCTCGCCAACGTCATAAACGTTTACGATATTGGGATGCATCAGTCCTGCCGCAGCCTGTGCCTCTACACGAAATTTGGAGACAAAATCCTTATTTTCCACAAATTCCTGTTTTAATGCCTTAACCGCAACATAACGATTCAGTTTATGATCCTTTGCGCGATATACGTCGCTCATTCCGCCTGTGCCGATCTTCTCAAGGACCTCATACCGATCTGCAATTATCATTCCTAATTTAATCATGTATCACCTCATCTGACAGCATTTCGATCAGGATAACTGCGATATTATCCTTACCGCCATTACGGTTTGCTGCCGCTACTAATTGATCTGCTTTCTCTTCCAGAGTTCCTCTTGCGTTCACGATCTTTTCGATCTCACTATCTTCCAGCATGTTAGACAATCCGTCGGAACACATCAGAATGATGTCCCCCTCCTTTAAGTCTTCCACCTCAAAAAAATCAACATCCACGACATCCACGACACCAATGGCCCTGGTGATGATATTCTTATCGGGATGCGTCCTTGCACGGCTTCGGTCCAAGCCTCCCATCCGTATCATCTCCTCCACAAGAGAATGATCTGTCGTGACCTGCCGGATACCGTCTCCTATAATATACAGCCTGCTGTCTCCGACATTGCCAACATACAAAACATCATCCTGATAAGTCGCTACTACCAGCGTAGTGCCCATCCCCTGGTAGTTAATATCACAAGCTGCCACCTGCCTGATTTTTGCATTGGCATGCTGTATGGCCTCCGTAAGCGCTTTAATCACCGCAGGGCCCTGATATGCGTTGATATCCTCTATGATTGTCTCTACCGTACATTTGGAAGCATACTCCCCTGCTTTGTGCCCTCCCATGCCGTCTGCCACAATAAAAAGATTGGACAAGGGTCCCATGGAAACCTCTGAAGTAAATACATAATCCTGATTCAATTGTCGTTGTTTTCCAATATCCGTAATAGAATATGAATGTACCTGCATGATTCCACCTTTTATTCAGGGAAACGCTTCTCTAGCAAAAGATTCTGCCTGCCGCCTTCCACTAAATCTTAAAGTATTCTAACATATTAAAAAGAAAAGGACAAGCCACATATATTTCGCGTTTCTCACCAATCTGAGGATTTGCAAAATTGGAATAAGTGCTTTCCGCGATACAATGTGTCTCGCCCGCATAGTAAAATTCATAAATAGGAACAAGAAATAATATGCTGTCCAGGGGCAAAAGAAATCATCCCGCAAGCATTGCAGTAAGCCAATCATCATCCATTCAATTTCTTTCTCCTAAGCTGTCCGCATGCGCCGTCGATATCACGCCCCATTTCCCGCCTTATTGTGACATTGATCTGTCTTTTTTCAAGCCTGTTTTTAAAGTTCTCTACAGATGCACGCCCGGAAGCCTGATATTTCCGTTCTTTAACAGGATTCACGGGAATCAGGTTGACATGGGCATGAAGCGGTGCTGCCAGCCCTGCAAGGGCTTCCGCTTCCTCTTCGCTGTCATTGACGCCGCCAATCAGCGAATATTCAAAGGTGATCCTTCTTCCGGTCTGCTTAAAATAATAGGCACATGCGTCCATCAGTTCCGCTATGCTGTAGCGGTTTGCAACCGGCATAATCTCCCGGCGTTTTTCATCAGTGACCGCATGCAGTGACAACGCCAGCGTAATCTGCAGTTTTTCATCCGCCAGCCTCCGCATCCCCGGCACCAGACCGCAGGTAGAAACCGTCAGATTTCTCTGGCTGATATTCAGACCATTCTCATCACTGATCATCCTAAGAAACCTTAACAGGTTATCATAGTTATCCAGTGGTTCTCCCATTCCCATCACAACTACATTGGATATCCTTTCTCCGATATGACGGGTGACCTCATAGAC
>CAMWHY010000160.1 GCA_947174185.1 uncultured Lachnospiraceae bacterium
TTATACAACCGTATATTTGCCATATTTTATCCTTTCTTTAAAAATTAGCGGCAAATAAATTTGCCGCTAATTTGTCTCTACTTTATTCCAACATGTGGAAAAGGCAAGAACTCTCCTCTTTCAATTTTCTACTTTATTCCAACATGTGGAAAAGGCAAGAACTCTCCTCTTTAATAATATTATACGAAGTCCCTAAAAATATGTCAATAAATATTTTATTCTTTTAATCACCAAACCAAAATCTAACCAGAAAGAAGGTATTTCCACATGGCAAGTATAACAAAGCAATGAACATTGTAACTTTATTGATTAAATTGATATAAAAAATTGGAACTTACTTCACAAACATTCTTATAATGGAATCCTTGAACTTGCCGTATGGACGATAACGTAACGGAAGATCCAGATATGTTTTCTTATCTAGAATACTCTTGTAGTGCGTAAAGGTATCGAACCCTCTTTTTCCATGATAAGCGCCCATGCCGCTTGCCCCGACGCCGCCAAATCCCATCGAACTGGTAGCCAGATGAACCAGCGTGTCATTGATGCAGCCGCCTCCAAAAAGAATGCGTTGCGTCACATAAGAAATATTTTTCCGCTTGGATGAGAAATGATATAAAGCCAGAGGAGCAGGCATAGAACGAAGCCGGTTGACCACTTCTTCCAGATTCTCATATGTAAGGACAGGAAGAATCGGACCGAATATTTCCTCTCCCATCACCGGATCTTCCCACGACACCCCGTCCATAATGGTGGGCGCGATCTGCGTACGCTCCCTGCTGCACTCCCCGCCGATCACCGTCTTATCCTTATCCAGAAGACGACACAATCGGTCAAAATGCTTTTCGTTAATGATTTTTCCGTAATGGGGATCTTCCAGCGGATGCTCGCCGTACTGCGCTATAATCTGTTTTTTTAGTTCCTCGACCAATCTGTCCCTGACAGTAGCATCGCAGTAGATATAATCCGGTGCAACACATGTTTGTCCACAGTTGATATACTTTCCAAATACGATCCGCTTAGCTGCAAGCGCAATATCGGCAGACTGATCTACAATACACGGGCTCTTACCGCCCAGCTCCAGCGTCACCGGAATCAGGCGGGCAGCCGCCTTTGTCGCCACTTCACGGCCCACTGACGTACTTCCCGTAAACAGAATATAATTAAACTGCAGCTCCAGAAGACATTGATTCTCCGCTCTGCCTCCGGTCACGACGGCAACATATTCCTGTGGAAAACAGCTTTCTATCATTTCCTTGATCGCAAGAGACGTATGCGGCGAATATGCACTTGGTTTCAACACCGCCGTATTGCCTGCCGCCAGCGCATCCACTAAGGGAGTGATTGTCAGCAGGAACGGGTAATTCCACGGGCTCATGATCAGCACGCAGCCATAAGGTGAAGGTTTTACATAACTTCTGCTGATAAAATTCACAAGCGGCGTGGGCACATTTTTTTCACGGGCGTATCTGCCAACATTACGCAGCATATGGGAAATCTCGCTCTTTACCAGACCGATCTCGCACATATAGCTTTCATAACGGCTTTTCCCCAGATCCTGAGAAAGAGCTTTACACAAAGCATCCTCATAATTCGTGATTGCATCCCGCAGGCGGCGAAGCGCCTCCTTACGTGCGGATACCTTCAGCGTTGCGCCGCTGTCAAAATATTTCTTTTGTAGATTCAACAATTCCTGTGCTTCCATAATACCCTCTCCACACTATCAATCATAAGATAAGCCGGACATCAAAGTTTTCAATCACGCCATAACCTTCCGGTAGATTTCTTTTAACTGCTTCTTATCCCAAAGAACAGGCACCGGATACAAAGGATTGGCCTCCTTATCCGCATATGCAGCAAGACTGTCAATATCTTCCTCCCTGATCCCCTCCAGTTTTCCGGGAATCCCAAGCTGTTCATTTAAATTGTAAATTGCATGAATCATCTTTTTTGCAAGTTCTTCTTCTGATTCTGCACGTGTTCCGAGTTCCGCGCATACGGCAAGCTGCGCCAGCCTTTTATAGACGCAGGGACCATACATTTCCAGCACAATCGGCAACAGCACTGCATTTACCAGGCCATGGGGCATGTTATACTTCCCGCTCAGTGAGTGCGACACCGCATGGATATAACCTACATAAGAACGTGTAAAAGCTCTTCCTGCATAATGGGCAGCCAAAAGCATGGCTCTCTCCGCTTCTACTGATTCATGCGCCGCAGCCGCTTTAATATTTGCAAATATCAGTTTAACTGCTTTTCTGGCATCCCTGCCCGTTTCCTTCGTCACGGATCTTCCGATATATGCTTCAATAGCATGGGTCAGAGCGTCCATGCCTGTCGTTGCAGCGACAGACGCCGGCAGCGAACGGATCACTACCGGATCCAATACAGCATAGGATGGAATCAACGGGAAGGAATTGATCACATATTTATGTCTGGTCTGCTCGTCAACGATAACAGCGGCAAGCGTCGTCTCGCTGCCTGTTCCCGCAGTTGTCGGAACTGCAAAAATGACCGGCGTTTTCTTCACTACCTTGAGAATTCCTGCCAGTTGTTTAAGGCTTTTCTTTGGATATGCAACGCAGGCACCCACCGCTTTGGCACAGTCCATAGAAGAACCGCCGCCAAAAGCAATAATACAGTCGCAGGAATGTTCCCTGTAAAGTCCATACGCCTCCGCAACCATGGCTGAAGTTGGGTTCTGCTGTGTCCCGTCATAAACAACTGCTCCATCACCGCTTTCCTCCAAAATATTCTCCAGTTCCTTAGTCAGTCCCAGATTCCGCACCGGCGCGTCTGTTACCAGCAATGGCTTATGCAGTCCCTTTGCAGATAAAATTGATGAAATATCCTTCACATGGTGCAGAACATTAGGATTGCGATAAGGCAGTACGGGAAGCGCAATCCGAAATACCGTTTGAAATATGCGACAATACAATTTTTTCATCGGATTCATAATAAATATCTCCATTTAAAATCTTAAAATTATTTCTGGACAAATGGATCAATAGTCACTAAAGAAACCTTGTCCCGTTTCCATATTTTGCAGACCCCAGCAGCCCAAAATATCATCATCACTGATAAACTCCTTACGCCCATGCATCCAGTACTGGAACTCAGCCGCGCCGTAAAGCTCCGTTCCCGGTTCATGACCGGTGGCATCCGGACTATAGAGGATAAACTGTGCACCTGTTTTTAAAGCAGTTTCATCCGCGTCATTAAAACCATATGGCTCACTGGAAATATAATGAAACGTATAATCGCCGCCAGTCTCATCCCATTCTTCCCCCACGCTGCGACCGGTATCAAGTTCCAGCTCTTCCAGCGTCAGAGACCATGAGTTATCAGTAAGTTTTTCCACGTTCCCAAATCGTCCATGGAATTGACAGACATATACCGTAAGTCCGTCGGCATCGGAATAATCCCCAACAAAGCTGCCGTCCGGCTCCAACATAAGGCTGGTCCCCCATGCCCCGGCACCGCTGTAAAATGCCATCTCCAAAGGTTCGGTAATCGGCAGTCCATCCATCGCCTCCGGGGTCACCGACTCCTGAACTGCCGTCATGGCGGTTTGAAAATCCCTAAGATTTTCCAGTAAAGAGATTTCTTCATCTCTGCTAAACTCCGGCTCCCAGACATCCAGCCACCACAAACTGTCGTAGAGCCGCCCTTCCTTCTCGAACGTATCCAGCAGATCGCTGTCAGTATTGAGCATCTGGACGCTGTGGGCAAGAAGGTCATTGATCTCATCCATAAACGCAGCAATAGCCTCCGGATCAAAATCATCATGAACGGGGGAGCCAAAGTTGATATCGAAATTTACCCAGTTATTCTGTACCATAGTCTCCTGATTGTCCGTCAATGTAGACAGCGAATAACTATATGTACAGACGCCCTGATACATGGACGGATGATAACGCAGAAGATAGTCCTCTCCTTCCAAGGTACACAGGAATATACTTGTTCTTCCAGCATGTGCAAAATAACCCTCTTCAAAATCAATCAGTTCGTCATTCTCCCAAATTTCCAACCGCTGTCCCTGTCCATCATCCATATCTGTCAGGCGTACTTCTTCGACAATACCGTTGCGGTTCAAATCAGGAGCAATCGTCGTGTCCGCAGCATCCTCCGTTCCGGCATCAGACTCCTCCACCACAGCAGACTCTGCAGAAACATCGTCCCTGTTCTCCAGTGGTTCCTCCTCTTTCTGTCCCCCAGAACATGCACAAGCCAATCCTATCACAAAGATCGTTTCTATCAAAAGAAAAGCAATCTTCTTTTTCATAATCCTCACGTCAAACTCCTCTCCATCAATTTCTAAGGTCTCCTAAGTCAAACAACAAAACATCACCGCCATACTGATCGATCCCCCATTCACATTCTACTTCAAATTCCAGAACCGGCATATCCTCATACTCTGCGATTGCCTGTCCATCTAAGAAATATCCGGGTGTCAGATAAAATGTAATGGTCTCTCCCAATGTAAATCCCGAAATGCAGCCGCATTCAATTTCCGTAACCTCGCCTTCCGCGACAGTAACTTCCGCCAATTCCTGTCCCGTCTTTCTGTCCGTCAGCGTCAAGTTCCGGGTATCGATATCAAAATTGAATCCGATCCGCTCGTTCAGAATCTCACAATAATCATTGTAGCTAAAATAATAAGGAGAAAGAGTTCCCGTATCGTACTGCTGCATTACAACAAGTTCCTGTGCATCCACTCCGGTTCCCGTAAGAGTATGGAATGACATCTGGAGCTCCCGGGGTTCTTCATTCCAGTAGATATCTGGTAGAATCCACCTCGGACTGGTATAATTCCAATCAAAGTAATTAACGTCACCAGCAATATATATTGCCACGCCCTGACCACTTACTTCTTCATCGTTGTATCCATATACCCTGATATCATGTTCCGGAATCTCACCGATACAGATAACATTATCCCTTCTGGTCGAGTCATAAAAACCAACACCCTGAATGCTCTCTATTTCATCCCATTCAATGGACATAAATCTTGAAAGAACATCGGTCCGGTAATCCGCAGGCACCCAGATCCCATTCGTTCCATATGGTTGTATCATACTGATGGTTACGGTATACTGATCCTGCAAAAACAACAGATCCACCCCTACCATCATTCCCTTTTCTTCTTCTCCCTCATGAATGGTAATCTTTACATCCTCCGGATCTGTGGAAAGGTTCAATAGGAACACTGCCGCCTCTTCCGGCGAAAACAATGCGCTGTATGCATCGTTATCCGAGGCATACGCATTATCATTTAGCGTTTCCCCCAACTGATTCCAGGTATAATCAATCATTGTCCCATTGATCCGCCCCCGATAGGCTTCGACGTACTCTGCCCCTGAAGAAATACTGTCATAATATGTCAATTCACTTCCGGTAATGGAAAATTGATCTCCTGTCCATTCATAATAAATCATTTCACGCCAGAAGTAAATATGCGGATCTGAAGTACGGGCATAATAATAGATTTCAGCCATATGATTATCTGTATAATTAAAAATATCATAATCAGCATCCCAGGGCCATGGACTGCTCATACCAAAACTATACTGTCCTTCCGATCCCATTAGCAGATCTTCTTCCAACAATTCTGATACCAATTCATCAGATGCCAATGATACAATGCTTTCTCCATCCCGGTTTACAAATGCCTGCGCCCATTGCTCCAGCGTCTGCCCTATAAGCTCCGCTCTTTCCCCCTCCTCTCCACCTTCCGTATGCCCAGTAAGATTC
>CAMWHY010000161.1 GCA_947174185.1 uncultured Lachnospiraceae bacterium
AATTGTGTTTTTCGTCCACGGAGTTCCTTTATCCTCTAACGCCTTGACAATTTCCGCATATAATGCTGTGCCGCCGTTAGCCCATATAATTTTCATGAGTTCCAATTCATAATCAGATATTTGTTGCATTTTTATCCTCCTTGTGTAGATTACACTTTGTACTCCACTAACAGGATAACATTTTGTACTCTAGCTGTCAAGCTTATATAGTGACTAAAGTGATTTTTAACAGCTGATTACCAACCCGTAATGCAGGCTATATCTATTTCCTATTAAGGGAAAAACATGATTTTCTTTAGTTGATATTTGTTTCTTTAATTGCTAAAATAAAAAGAGGTTTCGACAATACATTTTGATAAGGAGTAAAAGGCATGAAAACTTACAATCATCTGTTTGAAACTATAGAAAATTTTAATGATTTTTTGGACGGAATTGTATTGGACAGGAACAGACAGGTATTATTACGGATTCATAGCACTATACATACCGCAGATATGATGGAAAAACTGGCAGCGGAATTAAAAGAGCTATTGCCCAATGCTGTGATGATTGGATGCAGCGCATCCCATGTAATCTGTGAAGGGAAAATTTTACAGGGCGTGTGCCTGCTTTCCCTCACAGTATTTGAGCAGTGTGAAATGCGAATTGGAATGTTTAGCTGTGAGCAGGAACCGGGAGTTGAAAAGGCCGGAGAGGTCTTGGGTGATGAAGTGTCCAATGAGCTCATAAAAGGCGATAAAGGAATGATGCTGACCTTTTTCCCTTTATCTTATTATAAAACGGCAAAATTTGTAGAACGTGTGGACCGCTTAAATAAAGGCTTGAATATGATAGGCGGCGTTGCTTATGTGGCGGAAGGCGCCCATAGCGAAGCGGGAGAAAGAGCTTATGTTTTAGGGCAGACAGAGACTTCTGTCAATAAAATGGTGGCGGTTATGCTGGTGTCGCCAAAGCTTTATATCTATGAAAATGTTATCTGTGGCGCGGAAGGTGTAGGAAGAAGCTATGAGGTAACAAAGGTTCACGAACATTTTGTAGATGAAATAGAGGGTGATGATGCAGCCAAATGGTATCAGGGAGTCCTTGGCAGGGAAGAACTGGAAAAAGATCCTACTCTGGCGAGCCTGTTTCCCCTTATACTGGAGGAGACTCAGACTGCCTACAATGTGGTATATGAATTGGCGGATACATTGCCGGAGCCTTGGAAATCGGAGAAAAGGGACAGAATAAATGTTTTCAGTGAAATATCCGAAGGCATGAAGTTCGGTCTAGGATATTTTGCACCCCAGAGGATAGTAGACCAGTTAAGCAGCGCCTATGAAGAATTGGGAGAAGCGCCGGTGGAAACACTGTTTGCCTACGAGTGCCTTTCCAGAATGTGGATGCTTCATGACTGTGCCACATGGGAAATAGGACAATTCTACACCACGAATATCAGCGGTGCCATCATGGCGGGAGAAATCGGTAATTTAAGAGGGAAAAATATATATGGTAATGCCACTCTGATGATAGCGGGATTATCGGAAAATGAGAATGCCCGCCTGATTTTGAAGGAAAAGGGATTAAAAGATGTTTCCGAACTACAGCATGAAAATATGCAGATTATTAATTATCTGCTGATGACGGGAAACAGACAGTTAAATAAACAGCTGAGCCTGCAGAGGGATAAAATGAAGCAGGCGATGTTTTATCAGGAAATGTTAGGACTGGATAACCAGGCAAAATATATTTACGACAGGGATAGGCACCATTTGGATAAGCTGGCGGTATTTTCCCTGAAAAATGAACGGATGATTCGTCTCTTTCTGGGACAGGAAGATTTCTGGTCGGAATTAAAGACCATATATGGAAATTTAAGAGGGCATTTAGCGGAGAAAGCGAAGGATTTTGTGGATGTGCTGCATTTTTACAGTTATGGGGATAACGGGCTTATGATTGCGGCAGAAGAAACCCTGACAGATGACGGTGACTTTGTGGAATGCATCAAGACCGCCTATGATTTTATGAACGGAGCTGTATGCAGGGACTTTAGACTTTCCTATGAATGCGCAGTAATCATGCATGAAGAAGATGCCCTGCAAAAAGCAGATACAGCCCTGCAATACGGGGCAAAGAATAAGAATCCTTTTGTAATATACAATCAGGTTCAGGAAGAAGTAGCGGATATGAAAGAAGAGATGCATATTCTTCAGGTTGTAAGGGATGCTCTTGTCCAGGACGGCATTGCACCTCATTTTCAGGGAATTTATGATAACCGCAAGGGCAAGATAGAAATGTATGAGGCCTTGATCCGTATCAGGGATGCCCAGGGAAATCTGTATTATCCCGGTCAGTTCCTTTCCATCGCCAAGGAATATGATCTTTATGAAGCCCTGTCGATTATTATGGTAAAGAAAGTAATGAGCATGTTTCTCCATAAGGATGTTAAGGTAACCATTAATCTAAATGTGCAGGATATCTATGATGAGGACATGATTGAGATGATTTTCCATTACTTAAAGCAGGCGGACTATCCTGAGAATTTTGTATTTGAACTGGTGGAAAGCGAGGAAGTAACGGATTATCAATACATTGAGCAATTTGCCGAAAGCATTCACGAGCATGGAGCAAAAATTGCCATTGATGATTTCGGAAGCGGCTTTTCCAATCTTTTGCATATTATTAAAATCAATGCGGATATTTTAAAAATTGACGGGGAAATCATTAAGGTAATATGTCAGGATGAAAACTGTCGTGAATTTGTAACAATGATAAATGAATGGTGCAAAAACACAGGAAAAGAAGTAATCGGCGAGTTCGTAGAAAATGAAAATATCCAGCAGACTATGGAAAAAATCGGAATTGCCCATTCCCAGGGATACTATTTTGCGAAACCGGTAAAATGGGAAGATATAGCAGAAGGGGCGTAACTATGATAAAAGAACTAGTGGAAATAAATTATGCATCAGTTATTATTCTGTTGTTCTTTTTGGTTTTCATATTTACTAATGATTACTTTACCAAAAGGATTCGGACATTGTTTCTTTTGGCGGATGTTCTTTTGTTATGCCTGATTGTGGCGGATTCCATAGAATATTGGACTGCGTCGCTTGATACATTCACTCCGGTCCGGATACTAATGTCCGCTATAGGATATAGCTTAAGACCGGCAATTATTTATGTTATTATATTGTTGTTGGGAAATGTAAAAGACAGAAAATATACATGGATCTCAATACCGCTTGTGGTGAATACGATCATTGCCTTTTCGGCATTTTTTGTTGATTTTGCATATTCTTATACTATGGATAATCAGTTTGTGCGAGGACCTCTTGGCTATTTTGCTTACGTAACAAGTGTTTTTTATGAGATTATTCTATTGATCTGCACGGTAAGATTGTATAAGTCGGTTAAAATCTCGGAAACGATTATTTCCGTTGTAGTTCTTTTTACATTTATGATTTCTATATTGATGGAATCAGTATGGAAATATGAAGGGATTATTAATGTATCAGCTGCAGTTGCATTAACTTTTTATTATCTGTATTTGAATACCCAGCAATTCAAACGTGACCCCATGACGAACGTACTTAATCGGCGATGCTTTTACATAGATGCTGAAAAAAACAAAGCAAATCTGAGCGCTGTTATATCCATTGACCTAAATGATTTAAAGAAGTGGAACGACGAGTATGGACATGCGAAGGGGGACGAGGCAATCTGTACCATGGTTAGCTGTGTGGAAGCAGTACTTCCTTCGAATTGTTATCTGTATCGTGTTGGTGGCGATGAATTTATGCTTCTTTGCTTTAGTCAGCAAAAAACAACCATTGAAAAGTTGAAAAATCAAATAAAAGAAAAAGTATCGCAAACTCCTTTTTCTTGTGCAATTGGTGTTGCATACAATGATGAACAGACTGATTTTAATAAGCTGTGTTCGCAAGCAGACAAGTTTATGTACGAGGATAAAAAGCAGATGAAACATACATAAAAGCGGACAAATTGATCACCCATAAGTTTGTCCGCTTTGCATCTGTATATCTGGCTCTAAGATTTTACGTTGTTTTTCTCAACAAATCCACCACCAGCTCTGAAAAGATTCCTGAAATACTGATTTCATTTTCACTATCAGAAACATTTTCACACTCTATCGCCTTTCCTTCTTTTACATAATAAACATTACATTTTCTGCCTTTATCGATAACATTTACAATATTTTCTTCAGGAATATGAAGGACCGATTTTGCCTTCCATTGGTTAATGTCCAATCTTCCCGTAACCTTATCAACTGTAATGTCATAATCTGTCTTCCCCGTGAATTCCAGACTTCCGCTGCTTTCTGAAATCAAGACCTGCTCTGCATCACCATCATATTCTAAACGGTTCAGCTG
Source organism: uncultured Lachnospiraceae bacterium (assembly GCA_947174185.1). Taxonomy (GTDB): domain Bacteria; phylum Bacillota; class Clostridia; order Lachnospirales; family Lachnospiraceae; genus NK4A136. The sequence continues at coordinate 4,371 of CAMWHY010000161.1, forward strand.
AAGATTTTTTATTGCAAGAAGCTTAACGCTGGCAGCAATCTCACAGACGTCAGAATATTTATTCGGAAGGGTAATCTCAACTGTCAGCGAATCCTCCGCTTCATAGCGGCTCAGCTTATTTTTGTTAAGACAAACCACATCAAGCTTGTTTTTCTTATCATCCAGTTTGATCTTAAACATAGAGCCTAAATTCTCAAGGGTTTCAGAGGACAGCTTCACATGCAGCTTCTCATCATCGCCGGATGACAGCATAATCGTAGCTGCACTGCCGATATTGACGTCAAAATGTTTCTCACAGTCAATGTCATAAACTGTTTCACTGGTATACACAGACATTTCCGGGGCTGCTTTTTTGACGGAATCCATAAGCAACTCATCTATGGTCGTCTTAAAGATTTCCGCTATGATCACCATATTTTCAACATCCGGCAAACCCTTTCCGGTTTCCCATTTCGTGATAGCCTGCCTTGTAACACCGATTCTCTCGGCAAGCTGCTCCTGTGAGATTCCTTCCTTTTTTCGTATTTCCTTTAATTTTTCAGAAAAATTCATATTATCGCTCCCTTCTCAGTGTGTATTCCCACTTTAGTCTTTTAAAAGTGAATATGCAGCAATCCTTTTGATAGGCGCCGAAAGCAGTATACTGATCACAAATGCCACCGCTGTAAACGTCATGGCAAATACGATCAATATCCAGACGGATACTTCAAAATGATTTTTTACAGCCCCGATCAGGGAAAAAATGACATTGTTGATTGCGGGAAGATACCACAGTCCGGCTATTACCGAAATGATTGAGGCCACAGCCACAACGGGTATAAATTCCAGAGCAGTTTTAACCGCAAGCTGCCCGTTTGTGTATCCGATCGCTTTATATATGCCGAATTCCTGCCTGCGCCTGCTTATCATTGAATTTATGATCACATACATCACAAGCAGCACCATCAGAACGGAAATCACAAACAAGATCATCACGATCACAGAAACAATACCTGTATACATCATTTTGCCGTTTTCACTCATCTGCTCGAAATTTACCGATGATCTAATGACTGCATCGTGGTTTTCTTCGTACTCCTTTATAAACTCATCGGCATTTTTATCATATAAGTAAACATTGACGGAATTCGCTGACTCGCCAATTCTCTCGTATCCTTCCTTTGTCATCTGACATACCGCTCCTGCATGATTCACGCTTTGAATATAGCCGGTTACAATGTAATCCGACGATTGATTGTTGGCTGTC
>CAMWHY010000162.1 GCA_947174185.1 uncultured Lachnospiraceae bacterium
TTATTGTTGTGCGTGTCGTTGGCTCGGTGATGTGTATAAGAGACTGGTCCCACCATAATAACAATACATGCCAAAACGGTCACAATCGTTTCTCCCGAAATAAAAAGCGCGCCGCCAGCCAGTTTCAACGGTGGAATAGATACTACAGAAGAAAAAACCTTAGAAGAAGATCCATATATAATCAGTGCAATATTCTGCAGAAAATAGCTGATGCCGATCGCAGTAATCAATACAGCCAACGAAGAAGCGGCATTTCTCAGCGGGCGATAAGCGATTCTCTCTATGAGAACGCCAAGGACCGTACAAAAAATTATGGAACAGATCACACTGACCAACGGCGGCATTCCCATGCTGTTAGTCATTGAATAAACCACAAATCCTCCTACCATGATAACATCGCCATGGGCAAAATTCAGCATTTTGGCAATACCATACACCATGGAATATCCAAGCGCAATGATCGCGTATACGCTCCCCAGACTTATTCCACTGATCACATAGGTAATAAAGCTCATAAAATATAACCTTACCCTTCCGGATTGCCGTAATCAGACAATCCCCAAAATAAAACCATAAAAAGACATAAAGGGGGGTGCTATGAAAGCATCCCCCTTTGGACAACTTATCAATTACTGAAAATTGGTATAAACACCATTTTCAATAACCATAGCCTTAGGATCCTTGGAAACTTCGCCTGTTGCGATCCAAGTCATACCGTCACCAGTCAAACCATCTACTGTAATAGTCGGCATCGCTGCCACAAGCTTATCACAGATTACGGAGTAACCGTCCGCAGGAGTTGCACCGCTTGCTTCAATTGCTGCCTTAATGATATAAACTGCATCATAAGCATCCGCCGCGAACTGGTTAGGAACTTCACCATATTTTTCCATATAAGTGGAAACAAACGCCTGTGTTTTTGCATCCTCTGCATCCGCAACGAACGGTGTCAATAATACAACGCCTTCTGCTAAGGATGTGTCAAAACCTTCGAGCGTCAGAATACCGTCAAGACCGTCACATCCAAAGAATAACGGATGGAAATCCATTGCCTCCGCCTGTGTCAGGATCATAGATGCTTCCTGATAATAGATCGGAAGGAAAACCAACTCAGCGCCCGCATCCTTCGCCTGCTGGAGCTGTACCGTAAAATCACTCTTACTGTCGTTTGTAAAGGATGTTTCAGCAACGATTTCAAAAGACTGGTTCGCCGCCTCTTCCCTAAACTTTTCATAGATACCACTGGAATATACATCGGAACTGTTATAAATTACAGCAACCTTCTCTGCCAGTGCATTACTGCCAATGTATTGTGCAGAACCTACTCCCTGGTTAGGGTCTGTAAAACAAACCTGAAATACATTATCATTCTTAATAATCTCTGTTGAAGATCCTGACGGTGTCAGCTGGAACATATTATCCGCCGCTGTAAGCGGTGTAACTGCCAAACAAGGAGTGGTGGTCACGTTGCCGATCAGGATATTCATCCCCCAATCCTTCAGCGTATTGTATGCATTTACAGCCTTCTCTCCATTGTGCTCATCATCCTGAAAATTATATTCGATCTGAACACCATTGATACCGCCTGCTTCATTGATCTCATCGATCGCGATCTGGATACCATTTTTTACTGCAATGCCATATACGGAAGCATCGCCTGTAATAGGTCCGATTCCGCCGATCTTCCAAGTTGTGGCAGTAGAATTACCACAACCAGCCAAAAGCGTAAGTGACAAAACTGCAACAAGAACTATACTAAGTAACTTTTTCATAAATGCTCTCCTCCTCTATTTTTCAATAAAGAATACCACCGGTTCTTGTAAAAATCAATAGTTTTTTAGAATTTTTTTGTATAAAATGTTAAACATCACCATTTATTACATGGATTATACTATACTCCCAGTTTGATGTGCAGATAACTCTTCACTACTTCAACACACTGCTCATAGGTAAGTTCACCGGTATTTAGACAAAGATCATAATTATAAGGGTTCTCCCATTCCTTACCGGTATGATATTTATAATATGCCCTTCTATGCTTATCCTGTTCGGAGATCCGCTTCTCCGCTTCCTTTCTGGAAAGCGCCAGACGATCCATCTCCGTCTGAATGCATTTTTCCAACGGCGCATAAACAAATATGCTGATAACATTGGGATAATCTCTGAGAACATAATCTGCCGCCCTGCCGATACAAATGTAGGATTCGCGCTCCGCCAACTCCTTTAACACCTTTGCCTGAAATGCAAACAGATTGTCGTTTTTCGTATAATCGGAACTCTCCGGCGGAATGATCTCCCCATTATAAACTTTCTTCGTTACGCTGTAGAGAATGCTCTTTTTCATAGTCTCGTCCGCCTGTGCAAAAAGGGCTTCACTAATTCCGCTGTCATCACTTGCCATGCGCAGGATATTTTTATCATACATATCAATCCCATATTCTTTCGCAAGCATCTGTCCGATGATCGTCGCACCGCTGCCACAGGTTCTCGTCAATGCCACCACAAATCTTTTTTCACCCATACGAAACACCCCTTTCGCAAATACACTTTTACTGCTTCTATACTTATTTTACCACATTTATGATCTCCTGAATATCCTTATGCCCAAACTTCTTCATATAAGCCTCGATACCTTCCACAACCTTTATCGTTGTCATAGGATCCACAAAATTCATGGTACCAACGGAAACCGCTGTCGCTCCTGCCAGTAGAAATTCCACGGCATCCTCACCGCTGCCGATGCCTCCCATGCCGATCACTGGAATCTTCACAGTATGCGCCGCATCATATACCATCCGCACCGCTACCGGTTTTATGGCAGGTCCCGAAAATCCCCCGGTCTTATTGGCAAGTGCAAATGTTTTCCTGTCAATATCGATCTTCATGCCAATCAGCGTATTGATCAGGGATATTGCATCCGCGCCGCCTGCCTCTGCCGCCAGCGCCATATCCTTGATATTTGTTACATTGGGACTGAGCTTCATAATGACAGGCTTCTTTGCCGCCCGTTTGATTTCTGCCGTCACATGTTCTAAGACTTTAGCATCCTGTCCAAAAGCCAGCGCTCCTTCCTTCACGTTAGGACAGGAAACATTGATCTCCATCATGGCGATGGGCTGATCATTTAACCGCTCTACAACTGCCAGATATTCCTCCACGGTTTTGCCGCATACATTAACAATGATATTCGTATCATACTTCGTTAAAAAGGGAATATCCCTTTCAATAAATACATCGATGCCGGGATTCTGCAATCCAATGGCATTCAGCATGCCGCCATAGACTTCCGCCACTCTCGGCGTGGGGTTTCCCTCCCACGGAACTGCTGAAACGCCTTTTGTTACCACCGCGCCCAGACGGTTAAGATCAACCATCTCGCTGTATTCCTGCCCTGAACCGAAAGTTCCTGACGCTGTCATAACGGGATTCTTAAACTCAACCCCTGCAATGGTCACTTTGGTGTTCATCAGATCTCCACCTCCTTCGCATCAAATACGGGTCCTTCCGTACAGATCCTTGTATTATTGACATGGGTATGGCCGTCCTTCTTGACCGTCCTGCATACGCATCCAAGACACGCCCCAATACCGCATGCCATCCTTTCCTCCAGTGAAATATAGGCTTCTATCTGATGTTCGGCAGCATACTGCTTCACTGCGCGGAGCATCGGCATCGGACCGCATGCAAAGATCACATCGCCCTTCACCTGAGCAGCATCCATGGCGTCAAGCACTGTACCCTTAGTTCCAACGCTTCCATCCATCGTTGCAATATGTACCTTTGCTTCTTTTTCAAATTCATCCCTTAAAATTGTCTGCTCATCGGCATAACCCAGTACGATTTCCTTTTCCCCGGGAATGGACTTTGCAGCAAGAAGCATTGGCGGAATACCGATTCCACCGCCAATCACAATGGTTCGCTTCCCCTCCGTCACCTGGATGTCATATCCATTGCCCAGCACACCCAGAACCTCCAAAGCTTTTCCTCTTTGATAACCGGATAACTTCCTTGTTCCTTCGCCGCTGATCCGGTAGACCATCCTGAGCAGTCCTTTTGCGGTATCTACGTCACAGATACTGATCGGTCTCGCCAACAGGCGGCTTGCATCCCCAATATATACGCCTAAAAACTGTCCGGCATGGGCTTCCTTCGTCATGGAAGTTTCGATCGTCAAGGAAAAAATATCATTTGCCAGCATTTCCTGACGATAGATTCTGGCAGTCTCTTTTCTTTTTGCCATATTAATTATCCTTTCTTTTACTTTCTGCTGTAAACAATCTCCCCGCCGCAGATGGTATATTCCACTACACCGTCCAACGTCTGTCCTGCAAAGGGAGAGTTCTGGGATTTGGAGCGGAATGGTCCTGCCTGTCCTTTTTCCTGCTCACGAAATATCACAACATCCGCCGGTTTCCCAACCTCTATCGTGCCTGCATTCAGATGATACAGCTTCGCCGGTGCATAACTCATTCGCTCGATCAGCTCTATCATGGTCAGATGTCCTGCATGGACCAGATTTGTAACTGCCAGAGGCAGGGCCGTCTCCAGACCAATAATGCCGCTTGGGGCTTCTGTCAATGGTTTCGCTTTTTCTTCCGCACTGTGGGGCGCGTGATCTGTTGCAATCAAATCGATTGTTCCATCCTTCAAGCCCGCTATGATCGCCTGCCTGTCGTCCTCCGTCCGAAGCGGCGGATTCATCTTCGCAAGGGTTCCATGCTCCAATACCGCCTCCTCTGTCAAAGAAAAATGGTGCGGCGTTGCTTCCGCATGAATTCTGTCACTTTTTTTTCTGGCCTGTCTGACCAGTTCTACGCCTTCCTTCGTACTGATATGCTGGATATCTATAGCTGCGCCTGTCTCAAGTGCCAGCGTCAAATCCCTTTCAATCATGGTGATCTCCGCTTCCCTGGGCGCACCTCCAAGGCCAAGCTGTTCCGAAACTTTTCCCCTGTTTATGCCAGGATTCATAATCAACGAGGGATCTTCTTCGTGAAAACTGATGGGCACATTCAGACGCGCCGCCTGTTCCATTGCCCTTCTGACTACGTCTGCTTCCATCAGCGGCAGTCCGTCATCCGTAAATCCCACAGCGCCGCACTTATAAAGCTTGTCCATATCAACAAGCTCCTGACCTCTCATCCCTTTGGTCACACAAGCACAAGAATATATGTGAACCGGCGACTTCCCGGCTTTCTCCAGAATATAGGAAAGCGTCTCCTCCTGATCCACCACAGGTTTTGTATTCGCCATCAGAATTACACTGGTATATCCGCCCTTCGCTGCAGCGAGGCTGCCTGATTCGATGTCTTCCTTATAAGTAAATCCCGGATCTCTGAAATGCACATGGACGTCCACCAGACCGGGAGCCGCAATACAGCCTTTTGCATCAAGGATTTCCTGTGTCCCGTTGGAATCTTCGCAAAATTGTTTGTTCTCCGTAAAATCCCCCTGTGAAGCCTGTCCCACGATTTTTTTAATCAGACCGTCATCAATTTCAATCCGGCATATTTCATCCCTGCCGTCGGCAGGATTGATCAGTCTCACATTTTTTATGATCAAAACGTTGGCTCCTTTTGCTTTT
>CAMWHY010000163.1 GCA_947174185.1 uncultured Lachnospiraceae bacterium
ATCTTTCACCGGGCTTTTCCAGCATTATTATTCACTGTTCCATATGGTGATATGACATGTCTTCGCCATGTTACACAATTTTTTTGCTCTTTCATTTGAAAAAATATGTTGTTCGACTTTTCTTGTCCACACTTATATACTATCAGTTCAAAAATTTACTTGCCTGACCTTCCCCTTCTCAACTTCAAACACCTCATCACACAATACATCTATATCTTCCCGATTGTGGCTGGCAAGAATAATCAGCCTGCCCGCCTCCTTCATCTTAAGGAGCAGTCTGCGGACTGCCGCCACTCCCTCTTTATCCAATCCATTCATAGGTTCATCAAGTATTAAAATCGACTGATCTTCCATGATTGCCTGAGCAATGCCCAGCCTCTGCCGCATTCCCAAACTATACTTTTTAACCGGCAGTTTCAATTCCGGATTTAGACCACAGATTTCCATGGTTTCCCTGATTTTGTTTTTATCTGCTTTCCCATCGATTTCCGATAGCATCTTAAGATTTTTCATGCCGGAATAATATGGTATGAACCCCGGATTTTCAATAATAATTCCCGCATCCTTAATATAATCAACATCCCTGCCGATCACGTCATCTTTCACAACGACCTCCCCGGAGGTGGGCCTTACAAATCCACAGATACATTTCATCAGCATAGTTTTTCCACTGCCATTATTACCCACCAGTCCGTAAATTTTCCCTTCCTGCATGGTCATATTTACATCAGATAAAATCAGATGACCTTTTATATTCAGACTTATATCCTTTATTTGTATCATGTGAACGCTCCTTCTATATATTGTTATAACGTCTACTTAAGAGAACAACAAAAATGATCAAAACCACATTTATCACACCAAAATACAGATAGGAATAAAAAAGCGGCAACACAGGCTTTCTCTGGTATTCCGCATAATGCAGCCACGTAATGGTATGCGCCATGGGGAATATCCACATATATGCCATTCTACCGGCACAAACGACGGTTCCTAAAAGAATAAAGATCCCATCCAGAAAAAGTCCTGCAATTTTCTTTTTTACCAGTACGAAAACAAGAATCAACAGGGCAAGCATGATAAAATACAGGACAAGCAGCAGCGCCGTATGAATCACCGCCACAGACAGGGGAATCTGGTTATACAGATTCTCCGGAATCAACTCCACTACATATTCTCCGGACCGTTCCGGAAATAACGCCACATATCTTGTTACCGCATAACTGTAATCCGGACTCCTGCTTATAAAATCCAACGACAGCAAAACCGAAGCGGCAAACGCAAAAATCGTCAGCATGATGGAGATCTCCACCGCATATACAATCTGACTGATGATCCATGTCCGTTTACTGCATCGTATCTGATAAAAATACTGACTTTCTCCTTCTCTTGGAAAATCCGCCATCATGGTTATGAAAAAAAACGGCAGTATTAACACAACAACTCCTGAATTACCCAGCGCTGCAAACGGTTCAAATACGGAAAGCTTATGTTCCATAGTAATGCTTAATGCCCTAAGCGGTGTTATGATCTGAACATTGATAAAAATCACAAACAAAGCAAGTATGATCATCTTTGTACTTCTTATTAACCGCATCAGTTCCATCCGGGAAAGATTCCATATGACTTTCATTTTATTCAAAGCCAAATCCCTCCCCTCGTTTCTTTAAAAAATGCAGAGTCAGACAAAACCCAGTCAGATAGATCAAAAATATAAGAAACAAAGTCATCCCCCAATATCCGGGTTGATTGATATTCAGGACACTTTCCAACCTAAGACCAGAACATAGATTTAATACGGTGTCTTTCCCCTTATTCATGGCATCTATCTCTATCTTCATAATCACTTGACCCCATATATATTTCAGCATGAGCGGCAGACAAATCAGAATATATTTATCTCTAAAGAACACAGATACCAGATATGCAAAAACACTAAGGCACATACCGTATAGAAAACATCCAATATATCGTCGGAAACAAAAAGCAATTTCCTGAAATCCCGGATACATTTCCATATACATATCCTGCTTATCTAAGGAATATTCATAGATAGAAGGGAACTTTATATATACGAGAATACCAAAGAACAGATACCCGGCTGACAAAATAATACCTCCGCTTAATACAGCCGCTGCTAATTTTGAAATACCATATTTGAAATTACTTTCCCGAATTAATAGCAGTCGATTGAACCCCGACATTTTTTCATTTGAAATAGCATAAAGATATCCGCTGCTTATGAGAAACGGAAGAAGAAGCTGGGGCCATGTTCCGATTCCACGTACCCATATGTCATATCGGTTCAGGGAAATGTCAGTAAGCATCGCATCTCTTTGCAAAAATAAAAGCAATTCCATAATGGTATAGGTTTTTCCACTGGCAGAGATATAGCCCTCACTGAAACAGCAGACTAAAGCCACTCCAAAACATGACATAATAAAAAGCGGAAGATATAGACTTTTTTGGGTCTCACTTATAATATTATGCATATTATCCCTCTACATAAGAGTAGTAATAGACATCTCCCGACAGGACATTGACATATACCCGCATCATTTGGGCATTGGTGGTATTCATTCCTTCAAACTGCCAACAGGGATATGCAATTTGGTTGCCTGTTGCATCCACATATGTGCAATATACCAACCCCACTTTACGTACCTCCAGTTTCATGTTCGCTGCAAAAAAACTATTTAACAGAGATACAGCGTCTTTAAGGCTCATGATCTCTGTCTGTTCTTCTATTAACCCTTCCAGCTGTTCTGCATCCACATATCCTGTAAAAGCGGCAATGGTATCATGATTTATGATATAAGCCGTTTTTATATCTTCCATGATCTCATAGTCAGTGCTGTAATATGTCCTTATACCTGTAGCTGCATATGCAAATGGCACTCCATAATAGACTCTGCGTACTCTAAAGGCATAACCGTATTTATCTTCTAATGCAAATACTTCCACTTCCGGTATATCAACCGATATGCCAGGAGGATTCTGTCTGGGCGTCCCTGCTTCAAAATAGTCCTTTACCACCCTTGCCGCATCCCCTACCGTCATTTCTCCGTCCGCCAGTTCCCATACAGTATCGCTTTTTTCGGAAATACTTCCCCTATCCACTACAATTTCCTCATTTACCCCCAAAGCATCCATTGCCGCCAGACTGTCCAAGCCCAGAAAATCCGTTATGGATCCGTCACTCATGGAATAAATTCCGTCGCTTCCCATCTGAATATAGCATTGATTGGTATTGACAAAAAAGCCATGCCCTGAGTCAAATTCCGGATAATAATCATACACCGCCTGATAATCATAGGGATATTCCCTGCTTTCGTTTCGCTCATACTGACCGCTTGCATCCCGTAATTCCGTTTCCAGATCAATATCCTCGCGTCCAATCTCTTTCAGCCAGTTCTCTATGATCTCAATACTCTCATCCACTCCCATATCCACAGAATATAATCTATAAACGCCGACTTTCTCAATGCCTTCCAACGGCATCACTTCACAGTCCTGAAAGCTGATAGTGTCATAGCTGGTTTCTTTTATTTCACTTATCTCGTTCCTATATTGACTTTGATATTCAGTAAGATCGATTCGATTTGGGACAAAATCAATCATAAACTCTGACAACTTGTCTCCTGCTGTTTCGTTAGAGGTAGCAGAAGGCATCTCCGGACCGATCATATCCGTTTCTATTTGAGCATGACAGCCTGTAAAGCAAAGAGTACATATGACTGCTGCTAAACATATTTTTATTTTTCTCATGAAGAATCCTCCTCAAGTAACAGGTAACAGAATAATATTCCCCTGTCAAAATCATGGCAAAACAGCCATTACCGATTAATATGGATTGTACCTGTTGCCCTGCATGGATAATTTCCCATAGCGCTAAACTTAAAACAAACCGTTCCCGTTGTACTACCTTTTAATCGACATATTTCCGTTCGTCCTGTTGTTTCTATTATAATTGGCTCCATATTACCTGGCGGAGATGATGTGATGATCAATGCTCCACCATATATTGTGCAATCTACATAATATCCACCACTATAATAATCTAAACAAACCGCATATGACTGATTACTAACAGATGCCGGGGCACCAGGTATATAATTTATATCAAAACTAGCACTAGTTGCCGCTCTTACATGCTGTGGCATCCCAAATGCAAATACTATTATCAATATTAATGCTTTCAAAAAGTGTTTATCATGTTTCATAAATCCTCCTATAAAACAACAGGGGATAAACTACAAATTATCCCCTGTCATAAAACCAGAAACTTTGCATTAAGCATTTATCTTAATTGTTCCCTCTGATGTACATGTATAACCACTTTTAGCTGTAACCTTAAATGTTATAGGTTTATTAGAACATCCGTCCATTTTCCATGTTGATGATCTGCCTGTGGTTGTAATGGGAACCGCCGTCATGCCACCAGCATTAGATGACGTGATTGTTAATGATCTTCCATTTGTTCCTGAAATAGATGTACAATTTGCATAATAACCACCACTATAATAGTCTACAACAACCGAAGATGTTTGATTGCTGACAGATGCAGCCCCATTCGGAATATACCTTATATTCCACTTTCCGGATGATGCTGCACTAACTGAAAGCGCCATTCCAAGTGCTAAAGTAATTACCAGCGTAGTCGTAATAAAAATCTTTTTAATTGATTTCATAAAATCTCCTTTCTGCTCTTTGTTTTTCCGAGCAGGATCAAATTTAGCAACAATGTGTAACAAATTTACTTTTTCATCTGTTTTAGAAGTTCCGGCTCTTTCGGCTGATGGCAGTCCCACCATGATGCAGCTCCACATGCCTTCTTAGCTGTTCCAAGACTGAGTTTTGCCACTGCATTAAGTACTTTCTTTTTTACTTCTTTTTTCATTTTTCCCTCTCCTTTCTAAATTCTTTTTATTTATTTCCCACAACATCAATGTTGCTATTAAAGCCACGGTTATAGGAATGATTCTCAAAAATTTACTTTGCAGTCCATACAATAATCCCTCTATTGCCAGCCAGAAAAATGAAAGTAGAATACTTATTATTTTATATTTCTTTTTTTCTGTTTCTTCTAATGGTTTGTTTTCGTTTTCAATCGGTGCAAAACCAATTACGACCAATGCATAATAACTCCATAAAATTATCCATAAACTTGAAAATATCTCCTGAGGTATTTCATTTAGAGTCAATACTACTACCAAAGCAGCCAGAAAAACTATTTTACATCCGGCATAACTTTTAGCATGATAACCGCCGCAAAATAATCTTGTAACACAGAATATGATATAAAACAAAAAACCTTCTATCACTCTAT
>CAMWHY010000164.1 GCA_947174185.1 uncultured Lachnospiraceae bacterium
GAGATACAGGTTGCCATCGGTTCGACAGAAACGGGAAAGAAAAAACCGGCCCCCGAGCTTGTATGGCAGGCATTGAAGGAACTTGGCAGCAGTAAGGAGGAAGCGGTCTATATCGGTGATTCCGACGTGGATCTTGCTACGGCAGTCAATGCAGGATTGCCCTGCATCGCAGTTTTGTGGGGATTTCGCGAAAGAGCGTTTTTGGAGCAGACATGGGTTAGACTGCAGGGTGAGTACGGAGCAGATCTGCAGTTTGCAGAGCAGGCGGAGGATATTATGGAACTGCTGGAGTGATTTTTTTACACTAACCTCCATGTCAGAGCAGTCTTACTGCGATGATATGGAATTTTTTATCAACGTATTAAACGATTCTTGGAATCTAAAAAAGAAAAATATATTTACAGTTCCTTTGATAATTGATATACTAAGCGCATGTGAAGATCATTTGCGACTGCTCTCTTGGCAGTCCGAAAATTCAGGCGTCTCGCCACATTTCACAGTTTTAAAGCAACTTATTAACGATTGCAATGTTTTAACCGTTGTAGCAAAAGAAAAGAGGAAAGGATGATTTTATGTCAGAAAAAACACCTATGACGCAGAACGCAGTTTTTGATGGCCGTAAACTGTGGGATGAAATTTTAAAGGCCATCGTTGACACTATGCCGACCCAATTGTTTCCTTTGTTTCAGGAAGTTTATAGAAAAGAATATTCGGAAGGAACTTCCATTGCGTTGTTGGAGACAGAGACTTCCACATTTTGGGAAAACGGGGAGGAACTGCCCGGATCTACATTCATGGATATTGCGCTTCTAGTGGGCGGCACGGATTATTATCATCTGGAATGCCAGATGAAGAACGATCATGAGATGGTAATACGTATGTTTTCCTATGATGTGCATTTCGCCATCACACATACAAAAACCATGGATGGAGATGCCGGAGAAATTACGCTAAAATTTCCTCATTCCGCAGTGATTTATCCTGAGGGAAGTAATGCGGTTCCCGATCATCTTCAATGCCGCATACTTTTTCAGGATAACAGCGAGCATATCTATCAGATTCCCACCGTTAAAGTCCAGACATATTCTCTGGAAGAGATCAAAAAGAAGCATTTAATATTATTCCTGCCTTATACAATGCTCCGTTTCCGCTCCCGATTAAGACAGGGAAAAAAGATCGCAGAAAAGGAATTGACAGAGTATCTGGAGGAAGTTATATTAATTTTAGAGGAAGAAGTTTCTGTAGGTAGTCTTACGGATCGGCAGTATCAAGACTATGTAAGATTGATTTGTCATGCAGCGGACAGGGTATTTGCGAAGCACAGGAAACTGTGGAAGGAGGTAGATAAAATGACAAAACCGTTAATTAAACTACCCAGTGTAGAAATTAAGGAATTAGAGGAAAAACTTGCTAGACAGGAGACGGAGATAGCCAAACAGGCGGCAGAGATAGCCAAGCAAAAAGCAGAGAACCGACGTTTACAGGAGATGCTTCGTTTAGCAGGAAATAATTAACCTTAAGAAGAATATTAAAAAATATAAGCATATCATTTTGAATCCCCGGATATTCTCTCGGGGATTTTATACGTTTAGAAAAAATGGGGAAAGTTAAAAGCAAGCGAAAATTGACTATTTCTTTGCTGTGTGCTATAATCCTTAAAACAACTGAATAGTAGTGATGTCTTCAGGGCAGGGTGAAATTCCCGATCGGCGGTTATAGTCCGCGGGCGCGAAAGCGCGGGGTTTGGTGAAATTCCAAAACCGACGGTATAGTCCGGATTAAAGAAGGTGTATTGGGATTGTCAGAATAAATCTGGCTATGATTTTGCACTCTTTTTTATCAAATTGCTCTGTTGACATTTTCAATACACCTTAAATTTTAACACCTGAAAGGCATTCAGATACTTTCAAGTGTTAATTTTATTTAAGGAGGTATTCAAATGAATATCAGTAAAACAAAGAAGCTCACAATAATAGGTATGTTATGCGCACTTGCTTATGTTGCAGTTGTTGTCGGGCGCATCCCGCTTGTGCTTTTTTTGAAGTATGATCCCAAGGACGTTATCATAGTAATTGGTGGATTGATTTTTGGACCGATTACTTCATTGACTGTAACAGTGATTGTTTCTGTAGTGCAAATGTTCACAATTAGCGGGACGGGAATTTTTGGTTGTATTATGAATATTATTTCAAGTTGTTCCTTTGCGTGTACCGCTGCATTAATCTATAAAAGGAATCATAAACTATCTGGCGCATTACTCGGACTTTTTTGCGGCTGGGGTTGTCAGGTTGTAGTTATGACGCTTTGGAACTATTTGATTGCTCCAATCTACATGGGTTATCCAAGGGAAGCTATTGTAGAATTGCTGCTTCCGGCATTTATACCATTTAATTTAGTTAAGGGGGGATTGAATGCGGCGATAACATTGCTTTTATATAAACCTGTTGTCGCTGCTCTGCGTCGTTCAAATTTACTTGAATCTAAGCAGGATTCAAGTAAAATACGGATAAATATCGGAGTTTTATTGATAGCTCTACTAATGCTTATAACTTGTGTTTTGTTGATACTTTCTTTTAATGATCAGATTTAAGGTGGAAAGACGTAGAAATAATCCATACCACTACTTGATAAATGTTGGGATAAAATATTAAGGTTTTCTCCAATCATGCCGATAAAAAATATGTAGTATATCCATGGATGGATATTTTATAGCCACAGATAAAATAAATGCAGGGAGGCGGAGTATGAAGATTGTAAATAATGGTAATGAAAGACAGCTGCAGACGACGGCGGACACCGTGGGGGGACGTACAAGATCGCTGCAGGAGATCAAAGACGATCAGAAAAATCAGAAGAAGGAAAGCGGAGCGATTTATTCCGGGGAACTACGTTGGTGGGGACTGGGACAGGATAAGGTCGAGGAGGAAAGAAGAAAGGCGAAGGAGATCGCCCAGTATCTTGTGGATAAGGTAAAGGCAAAGGATCAGGCAGAGCTTACTGAGATAGATGATCAGAATGCCCACGCTGAGGAGCTTAGAGCACTCGCGAAGGAAACGGAACAGGAGATTGGGGCTGCCAAAAGGGAACTTGCAGAACTGGAAGATGCAGATCCATCTGATGAGAAAGCCGCAGAGAAGAAAAAGATGCTGGAAGAGGGACTGGCAGGATTGCAGGAGAAGAAAGTCCAGCAGGAGGATGAGATGCGCGCAGCATATGCTGTTGCCCGTGGTATGAAGATAGAGCGCTTAAAGCATCATGAAATGCTGGATGCGCAGGAACAGGGCGACGAGATCATGGAAGCCGCAGAGAAGAATGTGATCGGTATTCTGACAGAAGCAGTTAAAGATAAAGTCGATCAGGATATGGAAGAGACCAAAGAGAAAGCAGAGGATAAGAAGGAAGAAGAGGAACTGCTGGAAGAAAGGATCGAAGCGGCCAAAGAAAGACGGGAAGAGAAAGACGACAGGATTGCGAAGGATACGAAGGATCTGGTGGAACTTCAGCAGGAACAGGAAGAGATCCGCAGGCAGCAGGAAGACGGCAACCTTCCGGATATGAAGAAGTCTCTGGAACAGGTAGTAGGTGAGTTGCAGCTGGCAGCAGAGGATGTTAAGGGACTGTTGGTGGATGAAGGGGTATAAAAGACCAGAAGTATCCCAAAGTATATAGGAACCTTCAAACTGGGGTAGTTCATTACTCAGTTTGGAGGTTTTCGTTTGTTTGTATTACATCGGATCATCTATGCGAAAAAATAAAATTATGTTATAATTCAAAATGTTTTTTATTTTTTGATTTTATGTGGAAAGGGTAAGATGATGAAGAAGAGACGTTTGGGAAAAACAAATTTAATGGTAAGTGAAATTGGTTTTGGCGGTGAATGGCTGGAACGCCATCCCGAAGATGAGTCTGTGGAATTGATCAAATATGCAGGAGAAAAGGGTATTAACATTATTGATTGCTGGATGCCGGATCCAAAATCAAGAGATATTATAGGAAAGGCAATGTTAGGAAAAAGAGAGCAGTGGTATGTGCAGGGGCATATAGGGTCCACATGGCAGAATGGACAATATGTGCGCACCAGAGACATGAAAGTTGTTAAGCCTGCTTTTGAAGACTTGTTAGAAAGACTTCAGACGGATTATGTAGATTTAGGAATGATCCATTTTGTGGATTCCATGGAAGACTGGAATCATATTATGAATTCTGAATTTATAGAGTATGTCCATGAGCTTAAGGAGGCAGGTAAGATACGTCATATCGGCATGAGTTCCCATAACCCTCAGATTGCGAAGCTTGCTGTCCGGTCAGGGCTTGTTGAGATGATACTGTTTAGTATCAATCCTGCGTTCGACATGCTTCCTGCCAGTGAAAACTTTGATGATATGATGGCGGAAGAATACGATCAGAAACTTACCGGAATTGATCCTGACAGAGTAGAGCTATATAAACTTTGTGAACAAAACGATATCGGCATTACCGTAATGAAAGGGTTTGCCGGAGGCAGGCTGTTTGATGAAAAGCGATCTCCTTTTGGCGTAAGCCTTACTCCGATACATTGTATTCATTATGCGCTTACGCGCCCGGCGGTTTCTTCCATCCTATGCGGTTATGATACAAAAGAGCAGGTGGATGATGCATTGGCATATGAAACTGCTTCTACAGAAGAAAAAGATTATGCGTCAGTGATTGCCAATGCACCATTTCATTCTTATAAAGGTGAATGTACATATTGTGGACACTGTAAACCGTGTATAGCGAATTTGGATATTGCAATGATCAACAAGTACTATGACCTTGCGACTATGCAGCCGGAGGTACCGGCGACGGTAAAATCTCATTATATGCTGCTGGAGCATAAGGCTTCAGAATGTATAGGTTGTCATGCCTGTGAAGCCAGATGTCCGTTTGAAGTTCCGATTGCAGAAAGAATGAAGAGAACAAAAGAATTATTTGGGAATTAATTTTTGATTATACTGGTAAAGACTTGATTCTATGATAACAGGCAGGAAGGTTCCTGTCTGTTATTTTTTTGGTAAATTTGAAGAAAAACCCAACATTTTATGAAAATAAGGTATCTATATATATGAGGAGGTAAAATTGCGTAATATGGATTAAATTCGCAGACCATGAAAGGAGGTTAGATTGAAAAATCAAAGATTTTTCAATCGCAAATAAATTTGTTTTGCAAATATTGTGCCTGTGGCCCGGGTTCGCAGGTTACGGAAAGGCAAGGTTATTAAGATGAAAATGGAAGAAAATCGATT
>CAMWHY010000165.1 GCA_947174185.1 uncultured Lachnospiraceae bacterium
CTCTTTAAATTTGTCGTACTGTCATCGACCATCAAAATGTGTTTCATATCCCCAAAAAACCTCTTACCATCATTTGCATTTCATCTTTTTCACATACGGTATCATGGAGCACCGGAGCCTGTCTGATCTCGTCAACCGCTTTTGGCACTTCCGTCTTAGAAATCTTACATAATTCGTCTATTAACGCAAAATCATCCATTTCTTTATAGGAAGGATCGATCGAAGTCATAACGCTTCTTGCAAATTTATAGGGACTTGCCGTGGATGCGATCACGCTGATGCGTTCATCCTTCGCCTCCTCCTTATATGCATCATAGACCGCAGAAGCAACCGCCGTATGGGTATCAATGACATAGCCTGTCTTTTCATACAGATTACGGATCTTCTCCGCCGTCATTTCTTCTGATGTATATCCGCCGTAAAAATCAACAAGTTTTTCTTTCATCCCGGAAGTAATCTCATACACGCCGGTTTCTGTAAGCTTTGACATCAGCTCCCTGTTCTTTTCCGGATCACAGTCCGAGATCATATAGATCAGACGCTCCAGGTTACTAGAGATCAGAATATCCATAGACGGGGAACTAGTTAATACAAATTCCCTGTTCCTGTCATAAACGCCGCTTTGAAAGAAATCATATAATACCTTATTTTCATTGGATGCACAGATCAGCTTATGTATGGGTAGTCCTAAGTTTTTTGCATAATATGCCGCCAGGATATTTCCAAAATTACCGGTGGGAACGACAACGTTAATCTCATCGCCCTCCTGTATCTTTCCATTTTTCAACAGATTCACATAAGCATAGACATAGTAAACGATCTGTGGTACAAGACGTCCGATATTGATGGAATTGGCAGAGGAAAATACAAAACCATGCTCCTTTAACTCCTTTTTCAATTCCTGATCGGAAAACATCTTCTTCACGCCGGTCTGGGCATCATCAAAATTGCCCCTGATACCGATAACCTTGACATTTTTCCCTTTCTGCGTCACCATCTGTTTTTCCTGTACAGCGCTGACGCCGTTCTTTGGATAAAATACGACGATCCTTGTTCCTTCCACATCTGCAAACCCTGCCATCGCAGCCTTTCCGGTATCCCCGCTGGTCGCTGTCAGAATGACGATTTCTTCTTTTAATTGATTCTTCTTTGCTGCCGTCGTCATCAGATAAGGAAGAATGGACAGTGCCATATCTTTAAATGCGATCGTCGCTCCATGAAAAAGTTCCAGATAATATGCGCCATCCGCGTAAGTCAACGGCGCGATCTCCTCCGTATCAAACTTACTGTCATATGCACTGTTAATGCAATGCATCAACTCATCCTTTGTATAATCGGTCAGGAATAATTTCATCACTTCATAAGCAATCTGCCTGTAATCCATGGAAACCATATCTTTGAATCCGATATCTAATCTGGGCAGACGATCCGGAACATATAATCCGCCGTCATCCGCCAGCCCCTGTAATACCGCCTTCGATGCCAAAACCTTTTCGCCCGCATTCCTTGTGCTGCTGTACATGATATCCATAATTTATGTCCTTGCCTTTCTCAATAATCCAAAGACAAGTATAGCATAAAGGTCGTTTTCATGCAATCTATCTAAAAAATTCATGACCGCCGTGTTGCGCAACACTGGTAAGATTACTTTCAAACCAGGTAAGACCGTCCGGATCTGCATATTTTCTTGAAATAAAAAACAATGCTCCGCCTGAGACGTCCTCCTCTAACAATGCGGCAAGAACCGCTTCCCTCGTTTCCTCTGTCACGACCACGTCGTTGATCCTTCCATTCCCCACAGGCGAAAACTGATAGACTCCATCGACGTACTGAAATACCACATCCTCCACATTATCCGGAAATCTTGGGTTTTCCACACGATTTATGATCACATCCGCAACCAGTATTTTTCCCCTGATATCCTCTCCGCCGGCCTCTGCCTGAACAATACGGCAAAGAATATCCATCTCCTGTTCATCAAGTTCGATCCGGTAATTCCGTTGAATACTGAAACACTGTACTGTTCTTTCGTTGCCATAAATCTGCTCTAATGTCCTTTCATATACCTTGTGAACCATCCGTTCATCCATCATCTCTAAAACTGATTCCTTTTGTGCCCTATAAGAATAAGCTCTTATGTCCTTCAGCAATTCGGCATTAATGAATACAATAGCCAGCATTACATACAATACTACAAAGTAACAGGAATATCGTTTATACAAAATATCATGTCCTCCAAAAATACTTTCCTAATATTTTATTCAGACATGTCCCAAAATATACCACCCTATTCCACGACAAATTACGTCATAAGAAACCTGTTTTTTGCAAGCATTTGCATCCGTTGTCATATTCTGCTATAATCCACATAGTCATGCATTGAGAAAAGGACTTTATATTAAGAATCAATATGAAAGAAAAAAAAGGATCAAACCATCTGGCCGGTGTTTCACCAGCCAGAAAAAAGGATCATACTATTTATTACCGTGCTTCCATAACATACCGCGGAAAGCATATCAGTCTAGGCAGTTATTCGACAGCACAGCAGGCGCATATCGCTTACAGAGAAGCATCTTCCATTCTGTCTGATCCGAATGCTGCGCTGGAAAAATATTCTTCCGCTTCCACGCTCTCGTTTGAGAAGCAGGTATGCCTTATTAATTACCGTGATAACGGCATCTATATTGCACATCCCATCTACATCCGCCCTAAGATGTTTTATTACTATTTGTCACCTGAGGAAATTTTAAAATTTGACGTGGATGATCTTTTTTACTATTCCTCTCATAAGATCATGAAACGGGGTGGTCATCTCTTTGTCTCAGACTATGGCGCCCAAGTCAGCGTGGCAGGAAGATACGGAATCAAACGTTATGCTATTGAAGGGCGGGACTACCGCTTTAAAAATGGAGACCCTCTGGATTTCCGTTATTCCAATATCGAGATCCTTAACTCCTATCATGGCGTCAGACGTCATGAGAATAATAATCATGTATTTTTCCGTGCTTTGATTCATATCAAAGGTAATTATGTGGTCGGTACTTATTCAACCGAGATTGAGGCGGCGGTCGCCTATAATAAAGCAGTGGATCTCCTTCATCAAAAAGGCGTGCAAAAAAATTACGCCATCAATTTTGTTGACAGCGTAAGTCCCTCGGAATATGCAAAAATCTATAAGCAGGTCAAAATCTCCAGACGTATCATGGATTATATTCCTTAAATCCTATCCTATTAACAATTTCATTTCACCGAATAATCAATAAAGCAGATATTCAGATTGGCATCCCCGGCAATTCCGGCGATAGAACCGTGGGTGGTGTATTGCCACATAGCAAACTGATACGGATAATCCGGAATATCCATCTCCTGAGATAACCATACATCATACCCGATCATGGAGCCTAAGCTCATCTTCTGAATCAGCCATTCCTTATCCCCGTAAATCATCGGGAAGTATCCATTGTCACTGATCTTATCCATAAAAGCAATCGCAATGTTGGTGCGTTCCATCTTATCCAGCGAATCGATCCTTGAAACCTCATTTGGTATCGTATCCATGGCAAAAACCACCGGATACTGTATCTTATTTTCAGAGAGCGTGTCAATAACAAACTGCGCTTCCTCCTCCGCTTCCTCCACAGTGACTGCCTGTGAGAAAAAATAAACTCCGACATCCAGCCCTGCTTCCGTGGCACGCTTCCAATTATCCATAAAATATTCATCCAATGTGATTTCGCCGGAACTATATCCCCTTTGTCCAAGCCGCAGCATCACAAATTCTATCCCAGCACGCTTCAATTCCAAAAAATCCACATAATCCTGGGTTTTGGAGATATCCGCCCCCACATAGGAAACTCTTGTATTATTCTCATAATATTTCATCAACGGTCTCTGATACACCAGTCCCGAATAATCATAATCATTTCTTGCAAGATACTGATTGATACTGACCCACTCTTCCGTGCCATTATCATGTACGATCAACGTATGCAGTCCATCCGTAGCAGGATCGTCCTTTTCCACAACCGAAGAAGACCCCACCGGTTCCACCTCGGATGCCGTATTTCCCGGACGCTCATCCCAGATATCCAGATCTTCCGCAGTCAGCGTACTGCCGCTCAGCAAATCTTCCACGCTGTTCTCCAACCTGACATTCTGAGCATGCTCCTGCTCTGCCGCCGAAAGCATACCGGCATATTGGGAAGACACCTGCGCACCGCTCCTCTGTCCATTCCCGCTATTAAGCAGTAATACAATCAGCAATATCCCTAAGACAGAAACACTGCCGATGATCACAGCGTAACGAATCGTGGAAGCGCTGTTGTGACGCGCCATCTCATGATCGTAATAATCATCATAATCATAATCATCTTCAAAATCATCTTCTAATCTCATTGCTATGTTACTCCATTGTTCAAAGCCGTAAATTTATGATATAATAACCACAGTGAAAAATCACATATAGGTACTACGTATGATATGTCTATATTACACAACTAATAATAGAAAATCAATCATTTCGCAATTGCCTAAAAATTACATATTCGGAAAGGAACCTGCGTCATGCCCGGATCCACACCCTGCATCTCCCATAAAATTCCATTTGTACTCTCTCTGGTCTGCCTGTTCTTTATGATATCCTCCTGCACCCCTGCTACAGAAGTCACCACAGTCGAAGGATTTTTCTTCGATACCTTTATCAACATCGTGATCTATGATCCTTGCAGCAGCGACATAACCGACGGATGCATCGAACTTTGCAGCCATTATGACAATCTGTTTTCCAAATCCGTCCCGGAAAGTGATATTTATCGGATCAACCACGCTGCCGGTGCTCCGGTCACAGTATCAGAAGATACTGTTTTCCTTTTATCAGAAGCCATCCGATATGCCGGACTAACTGACGGAAAGATCGATCCCACGATCGAAACAGTGGGTTCCCTCTGGGACTTTCATCCCTCCGATACCCCGAAACTTCCCGACGAAACAGAGATCGCAAGTGCTCTGACACACGTTGATTACCGCAATATCAGGATTACGGATACTACAGTCACTTTAACCGATCCCGAAAGTTCCCTTAGCCTTGCATTTCTCGCCAAAGGCTATATTGCCGACAAGCTGAAAGAATATCTACTCGCCAACGGCATTCAAAATGCCATCATCAATCTTGGCGGCAACACTGTTGTACTAGGTTCCAAACCGGACAATGAACCTTTTACGGTAGGCGTAGAA
>CAMWHY010000166.1 GCA_947174185.1 uncultured Lachnospiraceae bacterium
ACACCCGATCTTCCGCTTAGGAGGCGGCTGCACTATCCACTGTGCTACACCAACTGATATTTCTAACGGATTGATCCGTTTACCTAACACATCATATCAAACATTCCCTTGATTTGCAAGTCATCTTCCTTTTTTTCTAAAAATATAGAGGCAAATACCTATGAACTTTTTTTGATCCAAAACTCCAAGTATTTCCTGCGTTTTTCTTCGTCCGGCAGCATACCTGTATATAACTGTACCAAAACATCTTTCACTTCTTCTGCCGGCGGCAGAGCACATATCATATCATTTTGCTGCCCGGATAAGATCAGATTAACGTAATGTGCTCCAAATATCCTGCTCTCCACACCGGTATCGACCGCGCCATTCCTTTGGTAAAACTGCAGTCTGCGCACCGCCATCTTCCTGTCTGGGGCATCCTCAGGATATTCACTCTCAATCATTAATGTTCTGTCCTGATAATATTTCCTCAATTCCTTTAAAACCTGACCTCCGTATCCTTGATTTCTATTCTCCGAAAAGGTACCCAGATAGTCCAATAATCCATATGAGATTCCCCTAGGCAGAAGAACAAGTGCGTAACCTACCGGTTCCTGATCATATACGAATAAACTTTCATAGATTCCCTGCTCCATCATATCAATAATATTGTGCAGTGGTTTTAATTCCATCGGCGGAAAATCTTTTGTCATCCGCGTTTCATATATTTTTGTGATTTCCTTCTCATTCATTTTCCGAAAGATAACTGACATATTATTCCCTCCATGCCACCTTTGGTGGCTCAAATTGAAATGAAATATTTACCGGCACAATTCTTCCAGCAGCCCATTGATCATAGGAAGCTGTTCCTCTTCCATACCGGAATAATTAATGACCAGCGTATGGGTATCTTTAACTGCATTTCTTCTATCCGTTGCTGCCTGTTTGATATCCGTCGTTTTCCAAGATTCCTTCGAGTCATCCCTAATATAACACTCGGACAGTGTCAACACCCGGTAGCCCATGGTCATAGCTTTTTCTACAATCTGCCGATCTGTCAGGGAAGTTTCAAGTTTTAACAGAAAATGCAGCCCCGCTTCTTCCTCGGCAATCTCCACTTTCGATGCAACAGAACTATTTTTAATATTCTCGATCAGGCGTCTCTGTAGATTTTTATAATAAGTACGCATACGATTGATATGCTTTTCAAAGTAACCCCTTTCGATAAATCCCGCCAGTATAAACTGGTCAAACGTGGATACCGTACAGGAATAAAATCCAAGCTTCTCATGAAACTTCTCAGCCAAATTTGGCGGCAGGATCATATAACTGATTCTGATCGTGGAAGAAAGGCTCTTGGAAAACGTATTCATATAAATGACCTTCCCCTGCATATCGATACTCTGCAGCATGGGAATGGATCTGCCAACCATACGGAACTCCGAATCAAAATCATCCTCGATGATATAACGCCTCTCAGACGCCGCAGCCCAGTTTAGCAGCTCGTACCGCCGTCCGATCTGTGTAACAATTCCTGTTGGAAAATGATGTGCCGGAGTAATATGCAGCACATCCGTATCGGATTTCAAAAGCTGCTCCATACTGACGCCCTTCTCATCCATCGAAATCGCACGGCAAATGACATGATGGCTCTGATAAATCTGATAAAGCTTCTTATAACCGGGATTTTCAATTGCATAGATCTTGTCATAACCAAGCAGCTGGATCAACAGACTGTATAGATACTCTGTCCCTGCGCCAATGATGACCTGAGAGGGATCGACTTTCATCCCCCGAAAGTCTGACAAATGCCGGCAGATCGCAACTCGCAGCTCATACACTCCATTGGCGGGAGAAGGCGTCATCAGCCCATGCGGGTCCTGCGCCATGGTCTCCTTACTCAGCTTTGCCCAGACAGAAAATGGGAAATGATCCGGATGGTTCCGGTTGCTGGCAAAATCCGCAAGTAATGCCGTTCCTTTTCCAGCCGGAGAAATATCATCTCCATATGATTCTGTCTCCCCTTCCATCGTTGATGTCTCCTGATATCTCATCCTCACAGCATCCGGAATTGTCTCTACGAAAAAACCCTTCTTCGGAATAGAATAGATATACCCCTCTGCCAGCAACTGTGCATATGCGTTTTCCACCGTAATCACACTGATCCCAAGATTTTTCGCAAAACTTCTTTTAGAAGGCAGGCGGTCATTTTCTTTCAAATTACCTGCTACAATATCATTTTTCAGGCAATGATATAAATGCTGGTATAATGTTTCGGACCCGATATCCGTAAATGAATAAGTAATCATAGTCAGCCTCATTTCCACACTGCTTTAGTATACTCATATAAATAAAATAAGTTTAGTATCCAACTGACCTTATTAAAAATATATTAATTGGATATATATATATGTTCAGACTGGTTTTATAATACAATTTATCTTATAAAAAGGCAATACAAAAATGGGGTAACTTGTACCATACCATCTTTGTAAAATATTTATATTAAGAAAGGATTAGAAATAATGGATCACAAAATTTTAACTATTCAAGATATCTCCTGTGTCGGGCAGTGTTCTTTAACTGTTGCGCTTCCCATCTTATCCGCCTGCGGCCTGGAAACTGCCATTCTTCCTTCCGCAGTGTTGTCAACACATACCATGTTTCAGGATTTTACCTTCCGGGATCTGACAGAAGATATGCCGGAAATTTTAAAACATTGGCAAAAGGAGAAATTTACATTTGATGCAATCTATACGGGGTATCTTGGAAGCAGCCGCCAGATCGAGTATGTCAAAAATATCTTTCACTCTGTTGCCTCTAAGGACTGCAGCCTGATCGTCGATCCCGCCATGGCGGACAATGGTAAGCTTTATCCTGGATTTAACGAAGCATTTGCCGCAGAGATGGCAGGTCTCTGCAAAGAAGCAGATTATATTCTGCCCAATCTGACAGAAAGCTGCTTTATGACAAATACGGAATATAGGGAAACTTATGATGAACCGTACATTGACTATGTACTGGATCATCTTAGAAAACTGACGGATGCCACCATCATCCTGACCGGTGTTTCTTATTCTGCTGACACCACCGGCGTCGTTGTTGCCACTAAGGACACAAAAGAATATTATAAGCACCGCAAATCACCACATAGCAGCCACGGTACGGGGGATGTCTATTCTTCCGCATTTACAGGTGCTTTCATGAAGGGACACACACCCTATGAAGCAGCTAAGATTGCCGCCGACTATACATTATCATGTATAGAATATACGGCGGAAGACCCCGATCACTGGTATGGAGTCAAATTTGAACCGCTGTTAGGCGATCTGCTGCGCTCATTATAAGGAACCTCCTTGAAAAAATCGCTGGAAACAGTTATGCTTGCAGCGATTTTTCATTGCGTGTCATCACAGTAAAACAAACCTTTATTATTTAATCTTCTCCCACCAGATGTACGGTTTTATATTCATGCCCTGTTGCCAGTAGAAATGTTTCTATAACATCGCTTGTCCTTATCTTCAGGCTGGAGGTGCATACACAGGGATGGCATCCGAGATATTCCCCTTCCAGCACATCCTCATCAATAAGAAGCTGGACCACATGATCCTTATCATTCATAAGCCCCATAATGCTGACAGCCCCAGGTTCAATATCAAGATATTTCAGCATATCCTCCGGATCTGCAAAGGAAAGCCTTGCGGAATTGATCTGGCTCGAAAGCTCCTTGGTCTTAAATTTTTTATCTCCCGGCATCATAAGCAGATAAAAGTTTGTTTTTTTCCGATTGCAAAGAAAGAGATTCTTGCAGATCAGTACGCCAAGAACCGCATCGATCTCATTACAGGCTTCCATAGTATTTGCCGGTTCGTGATCAGTCCTTTTGTATTCTATTCCGAGACTGTCAAGAAAATCATAGGTCCTGACTTCCCTTGGAAGCCGGTCTTTTGTATTTTCAGGTCTTCCATTATAAAGTTCCATTATTTCACCGCTTCCCGTATCGCCGCCAGAAAATCATCATAGGACTCAAAAGCTGGCAGCTGCGGATAATCCGCTTTGATCTGTTCGGTGCTTCGGAATAAAAATCCTGCCTTGCTTGCAAGAATCATGGCTATATCATTATGGCTGTCGCCTGCGGCAACGGTATCATAACCGATTGACTGTAATGCCTTTACAGTTGTTAATTTAGACTTCTCGCAGCGCATCTTAAATCCTGTAATCTCCCCGTTTTCTGCGACTTCCAGAGAATTGCAGAAGATGGTGGGATAACCCAGCTTCTTCATCAATGGTCCTGCAAATTGGGAAAAGGTATCGCTGATAATAATGACCTGACAAAAGGAACGCAGCTCATCCAGAAACTCCTTCGCGCCGGGCAGCGGATCGATCTTTGCAATTGTATCCTGAATCTCCTTTAGTCCCAGTCCATGCTCTTTCAAAATGCCGATCCGGAATTTCATCAATTTATCGTAATCCGGCTCGTCCCTCGTCGTCCGTTCCAGTTCCGGTATCCCGCATTCTTTTGCAAAGGCAATCCAGATTTCCGGTACTAATACTCCTTCAAGATCCAAACATACAATATTCATTCTTTTCTGCTCCCTTCATAATCCATTCCCATATATCTTACAAACAGTATATTTTTTAATCCCTATGTCGCAGCTCTGCTAATCCTCATTTACTTTCAATAACTGTTCGCCACCGTCAAAGCTTATATTTTCTTTCTTTGCCCCCAGTACAGCATGCTGACCTGCATGAATATTAATAACATAGGTAGCATGCCTTCCTTTTATGATGGCCGTCTTATCCATCGAACCGATCCCGGATACTTCGCTTCCCTCACTGGTCAGCTCCAAACGGCTTTCCTCCGTCAGAATATACAATTCCCCGCCGGCATTTCCAATCAGCCGAACCTTCTGACCGTTGATCTTTACAATCACCTTACTTGTGGAAATATGTATTACTCCTCCGGTTTTCTCAGTACTTCCGATACCACAGAGATTGTTTCCGGAACCCAGAATATCCAATCTCGAAGATGCGATCCGAATATTCTGATCGCCGCTCAGACAGCCGATTCCAATTCCTGTTGCAACATTGGTTTCTACTTCTAACCGACAGTTTCCAATATCTATCGGCATTGCACCTTCCACACAGCCGATTCCAATGATGTTTTCACAGGCGCCGCCAATCGATATGCTGCCCCCTGCAATCTTT
>CAMWHY010000167.1 GCA_947174185.1 uncultured Lachnospiraceae bacterium
GAATTACGGCATATCATAGGACACATGATGACGGAAAGGGCATTGATGATATTACGTGGAAAGATCTGGGCATGGACCAGATCTTTGCCATGATGAATTATACTTACTCGGCGCCCGGGGAGGAGTATCTTTACCATATGCTTCGTACCCCGGTAGATCGTGAAGAGGAACTTCTGGTTAGGGAACAAGAGATCCTATACTTTATGGAACATGAGGACAAACGCCGTTCCCTACAGATGATCTTTATGCGGATGGGGAAGAAGGATCAACATTCTTTATATGATTATCTTGAATTTCTGCGTGAAGCATATGGGAAAAGAAAAGTGGGTCTGGCTGCCTGGCTGCCGCTTTGTCTTGTCATATTGTCAGTGGTCCTTTTGTTTGTGAGGACAGGTGTGGGACTGCTTATGCTGATGGTGGTCATTGCCTATAATATCTTCCATTATTTTAATCAAAAGGGAAAGCTGCGGCCGTATTTATCCAGCCTGAATTATCTGGTCAGGCTGTTTTCTGTCGGCAAATCAGCAGGTCAGATCGATCTGGAAATCTGCAAAGAACAGGTGTCTGAGATCAGGGAAATCACCAAAACATTTCTTCCATTTTTAAAAAAAGCACGGTTTGTATTTGCCAGTGGAGCAGGAAGTGGCAATCCGTTGGAGATTCTGCGTGACTATGTCAACATGGTGTTTCACTTTGATCTGATCCAGTTAAACAGTATGCTCTCTATGCTCGAGAGCAGGGAAGAAGAGATCGACCGGTTAAATACGGCTCTCGGTTATCTGGAGACGATGATCGCCATCGGTGCTTTCCGGACATTCTTAAAGCAGGGTGAGGGATACTGCATTCCGGAATTTCTAGGTGCAGATCAAAAGATCCCAGAAGATGGGAAAGTATCAGAGAATGGAACAAAAATTTCCGGTGCCATGCAGGTTGTGACCGATGGGTATCATCCGATGCTAAAAAGTCCAGTAAGCAATAGTTATCAGCTGCATGGTCCGATGCTGCTTACTGGTTCAAATGCCTCCGGTAAATCCACCTTTTTAAAGACGATGGCACTTAATCAGCTGCTTGCGCAGACTATCCATTTGGCATGCGCGAAGCAGTTTCAGACCCGTTTTTACAGGATCTATTCGTCTATGGCGCTGACCGATGATCTACGTGGCGGAGACAGTTATTTTATGGTGGAAATCAAAGCCATGAAGCGCATCATCGAAAAGAGTGCAAAAGAGGGAGCTCCAGTGTTGTGTTTCATTGATGAAGTGCTGCGTGGGACCAATACGGTAGAACGGATCGCTGCATCAACACAGATTCTGAAGTCGCTGGCCGAACAGGGGGTCATCTGTGTGGCGGCTACGCATGATATAGAATTAACAATGCTTTTGGAGCAATGGTATGAAAATTATCATTTTACGGAGATTGTGGATGGGCAGGATATTACGTTCAGCTACCGGCTTCTGAAAGGGCGGGCAGATTCCAGAAATGCGATCCGGTTGTTGCAGGTCATGGGATATGATGCCGGGTTGGTAGAGAATGCGGAAGCGATGGCGCAGGAGTTTATCAAATCGGGACAGTGGAGAATCCGGCAATGATATGTTTGTGGTGCTATTGTCAATGATGCATAATTAGGAAAGATTCTAATCAAAATTTCGCAATTACCTATGTAAGTATAGAGAAAAAGGGGGAGGCGTTATGAAGGTAACGATCTTTACGGATGGCGCTGCCAGAGGGAATCCTGATGGACCGGGAGGATACGGTACTATTTTACAATTTGTGGATTCCAAGGGAACACTGCACGAGCGTGAATACAGCGCCGGGTATAAAAAGACCACCAATAATCGTATGGAGTTAATGGCGGCGATCGTGGGACTGGAGGCATTGACGAAATCCTGTGAAGTGGATCTTTATTCGGATTCCAAATATCTGACGGATGCATTTAACCAGCACTGGGTGGACGGATGGATCAAAAAAGGCTGGAAGCGCAGCGGTAATGAACCTGTGAAGAATATTGACCTCTGGAAAAGGCTGTTAAAAGCGATGGAGCCTCACCGGGTTCATTATATCTGGGTAAAGGGGCATGCCGGACATCCGGAGAACGAGCGTTGTGACGGACTTGCCACTGCGGCTGCAGATGGCGGCGGGCTTCTTGACGACGTAGTGGAATCGTTGTAAAATACACATAAGTAAAAATTTATCGAAAGGGGCAATCAATATGGTTGAACAGAATGCGATTGCGTTTACCAATAGTTTTTTGGAGTATCTGATTGTTTTTGGAGTGAGCGTTGTTGTTGTGATGGTAGCCTGTTTTATTGGTGTATCTATGAAGAAACGCAAAAACGCTAAGTTGGAGCTTGAAGCTTCGGGGGCAGATCAGACAGGAGATATGAAGCAGGAGAATACGGAAGAATAATGCAGCTCTGCAGCATACGGAC
The DNA here is from genome assembly GCA_947174185.1 of uncultured Lachnospiraceae bacterium. GTDB lineage: Bacteria > Bacillota > Clostridia > Lachnospirales > Lachnospiraceae > NK4A136. Next base: position 2,430 of record CAMWHY010000167.1, read on the forward strand.
AAGATGGCAAAATCAGAGAATCAGAAATTAAAATTATTATATATTGCGCAGATTCTGAAAGATCATACGGATATTGATCATCCGATCAACACCAGAGCGCTGATCGAACGACTGGAAAAGCTGGATATCAAAGCGGAGCGTAAGTCGATTTATAGCGATATAGAGTGTCTCAGACAGTTTGGGATGGATATTGAGTATTTGTCATCCAGATCGGAGGGCGGTTATTATCTGGCATCCAGGGAATTTGAACTGGCGGAGCTGAAGATTCTTGTGGATATGGTACAGTCTTCCCGTTTCCTGACAAAGAAGAAGTCGAGGGAACTGATCAGAAAGCTGGAAGGCATGGCGGGCAGACATGAGGCTTCGCAGCTACAGAGGGCAGTCTATGTGGGCAATCGTGCCAAAGCGGAAAATGAGACTGTCTATTATGGCGTGGATATGATCCACAGGGCCATACAGGAGAATAGGGGAATCTCCTTCCAGTATTATGAATATACCGTCGGTAAGGAACTGCAATATAAGAAAGGCGGGGACCGGTATCTGGTCAGTCCTTACTATCTGACCTGGCAAAATGAGAATTATTATCTGATCGGTGTGGATGAACAGCTCGGTGAGATTCGGCATTACCGGGTGGACAGGATGAAGAAGATAGAACTCTTGAAGAGCAGCCGACAGGCACAGGAACTTTTTCAGGACTTTGATATTGCAGAATATACGAACGCTGCTTTTGGAATGTTTGGCGGAACAAAGACATCAGTCCTGTTGGAGTGCCATAGCAGTCTGATTGGCGTAGTGATCGACCGGTTTGGGAAAGAACTTCCGATCCGTAAGTTGGATGGGGAACATTTTACGGCGAGGATTGATGTAGTCTTAAGTAGTCAGTTCTATGGCTGGCTCGCGGGCCTGGGAAACAGGATGAAGATCCTGTCGCCTGATGCAGCAGTAAAAGATTATAGTACCTATTTGAAAGAGATCATCGATTTGTATTCATGAGAACATTATGATGCAGATCAGTTTATAAAATTTTAAGGATTAATTAGGATATGAAAAATTGATCGCGGAGAAGAAAGGCAGCCATGCGGCTGCCTTTTGTGAATTCATAAATCTAAAAATACTTTTATTGACATAAGTTTGTTTAGTAGCTATAATAAAAAATGCACACAATATATTGTGCTTTTTTAAAACGAAATAACAAGATAAAGCGTTTGGATCATGCTTTTATTGTATATTAGGAAAAAGCTTTATCCTTGTCCGGTCGCAGATGTTATGAGCAGGTGGATAGGAACAGTATCAGGAAGGAGAAAAAAGATGGTAGAACAGCAGGAAATCAATTATGGGGAGATGTTTCGGCCGAAGCGGCAGGTCAAGGTAGTGAAGAAGGATAACTGTCTTGAGGAGTTTAATGTACAGAAGGTAATCAATGCTGTGGGGAAGTCTGCTTACCGTGCATTAACCAATTTTACGGAAGAAGAGAAAAAGCTGATCTGTATTTATGTAGTGGAAAAGGTGGACGAGATGGAGACGGATAAGATCCCCATCCCGATTATGCATAATATCGTAGAAAGTGCATTGGAACAGGTAAAACCCATCGTGGCGAAAAGCTACCGGGATTACCGAAATTATAAGCAGGATTTCGTCAGGATGCTGGATGATGTTTATAAAAAAAGCCAGTCCATTATGTATATTGGCGACAAGGAAAATGCCAATACGGATTCGGCTCTTGTATCGACTAAGAGAAGCCTGATCTTCAATCAGCTGAATAAGGAGCTGTATCAGAAATTTTTCCTGACGACGGAGGAATTACAGGCATGCCGTGACGGATATATTTACGTTCATGATATGTCTGCGAGACGCGATACGATGAACTGCTGCCTGTTCAATGTGCAGAAGGTTTTGAGCGGCGGCTTTGAGATGGGCAATATCTGGTACAATGAACCGAAAACTCTGGACGTTGCGTTTGACGTTATCGGCGATATTGTACTGAGTGCGGCAAGCCAGCAGTATGGCGGATTTACCGTTCCGGAAGTGGATAAGATACTGGCGCCGTATGCGGAGAAGTCTTACATTAAATATATCAAAAAATATATGAATCTTGGCGTGGAAGAAAAAAAGGCTGAAGAAACTGCCTGGAATGATGTTGTCAGAGAGTTTGAACAGGGCTTTCAGGGATGGGAGTACAAGTTTAATACCGTGGCATCCAGCCGCGGAGATTATCCGTTCATCACGGTGACTGCAGGGATCGGTACAGGCAGGTTTGAAAAGCAGGCGACGATTTCCATGCTGAATGTCAGAAGAAAGGGACAGGGTAAGAAGGAGTGCAGAAAACCGGTATTGTTTCCGAAAATCGTATTCCTTTATGATGAAAATCTCCACGGACCAGGGAAAGCGCTGGAAGATGTCTTTGAGGCGGGAGTACAATGTTCCGCAAAAACGATGTATCCCGACTGGCTGAGCCTGACCGGTAAGGGTTATATTGCAAGCATGTATAAACAGTATGGCAAAGTGATTTCCCCGATGGGATGTCGGGCGTTCCTTTCTCCATGGTATGAACGCGGCGGTATGCATCCTGCGGATGATCAGGATGTTCCAGTGTTTGTGGGCAGGTTCAACATCGGTGCGGTGTCTCTCCATCTTCCGATGATCCTTGCCAAAGCAAAACAGGAG
>CAMWHY010000168.1 GCA_947174185.1 uncultured Lachnospiraceae bacterium
AATTGGCCCGGTGAAAGACAGAAAGAGAATGATCAATACCAACTGGGGCGGACTGGTCGAGGATAACAGCTTTGGAACCCATGAATTTATGGAATTGTGCAGGCAGCTTGGCTGTGATGCTTATGTGAATGGCAATCTTGGAAGCGGCAGCGTGCAGGAGATGTCAGAGTGGATGGAATATATGACATTTGACGGAGCTTCGCCAATGTCAGAATTGAGGCGGCAAAATGGAGCTGCGGAACCATGGAAGGTCGCTTACTTTGCCGTAGGCAATGAAAACTGGGGTGGCGGCGGTAATATGACCGCTGAATATTATGCGGATCTGTATCGGAGATATGCAACCTTTTTAAAGCATTTTCCTAATAGAAAGCACCCGGAATGGGACAAGACATTTAAAATTGCATGCGGACCGAATGCGGATGATTATCACTGGATGGAGACAGTGTTAAAGAAGTCGGGTGCATACATAGACGGTATTTCGCTGCATTATTATACGGTGCCATTTGACTGGAATATTCATGGCAGCGCAACAGATTTTGACGGGGAGACATGGTATCGGACGCTGAAAAATACTTTGGTGATGGAGTCGCTTTTAACAAATCATATTGCCCTCATGGATGCTTATGATCAGGAACACCGAATCAAACTGATCGTGGACGAATGGGGTACCTGGTATGATACGGAACCAGGAAGAAATCCTGGATTTTTATATCAACAAAATACAATGCGGGATGCCATGGTTGCCGGTATTAATCTGAATCTCTTTAATAAACATTGCAGTAGGATCCGGATGACCAATATTGCTCAGATTGCCAATGTGCTGCAGTCTATGGTTCTGACAGAAGGTGAGAAGATGGTTCTGACCCCATCTTATTATGTCTTTAAGATGTACCGTGAGCATCAAAATGCAGAACTTGTGGACAGTTATCTGGAAAGTCCGAAAACAGGAATGGGAGAATATAGAGTTCCACAGGTCATGGAATCCTGTTCCATGAAAGATCATGTACTGAATATAACGTTAAATAATCTTTCATTAAACGAAGAAGCTATTTTGGATGTAGTCATAACGCCTGTTTTTGAGGAGACCACAGATGCGTCCGGAGTTCCGTGCAGATCCATCCATGGGGAGATTTTAACAGGCACCATGAATATGCATAATACTTTTGAGAATCAAAATCAGATATTGCCGGAGGAATTCACTGGGTATCAGACTACTGCGGGAGGGATGCGGATTACACTGCCTCCCTGCAGCGTAGTTTCTTTACAAATAAAATAATGAAAAAAGGAAGGGAGACTCCCCAAAAATGAACAATGGAAAACAAAATAATGCAAAATTAAGTATGCTAAGCATGTTGATCCTCTTTGGTATTATACCTTTAGTGGTATCAACACTGACCGTTTGTACCATTGCATGTCTGAACTTAAAAAAACAGTTGATTACGGCAACGGAAGAAAAATTGGAGATTGCCTGCGAGGATGCCAAGGATTATTTTGGCTTTGACTGGGATGAATGGGACGAATATGCTGAAACAGATGAAGAATACATAGACAGCCTGCAGGATATGGGTATAGAAATGACGATCTTTAAAGGAGATACCCGTTTCCTTTCTTCCATACGAGACGACAAGGGGGAACGTATTGCTGGTACCAAAGCTGGAGACGCAGTCATTGAAGAAGTCCTGAAAAACGGAAATATGTATATCGCCCATAATGTCGTCATTAATGGCGAAGAGTATTATGTATGTTACATGCCCATTGAAGTAGAGGGAGAAATTATGGGTATGTCATTTGCAGGATCTAGACAGCAAAATGTAACCGCAGCAGTCAATTCTGCCATAATCACGCTGGCAATCATAGCAACTATCATAGCAGTTATCTTTGTTGGTATTATTATTCTGGTTGCGCAGATTGTTAAAAAACCGTTAAAACAGGTGGCAGATGAACTTGATATTATTGCAGAGGGTAACATTGGCCATGATTTTGAGATCCATAGTATTATCGCTGAAACAATCTCCATCATCCATGCAACAAAACAGGTACAAGATAATCTTAGGGATATTGTCAATGAGACAAAATCTATGGCAGCGGATCTTACCGATAATATAAAGAATGTGGATAAAGTCAGTGATGATTTAAGCGAAAGCGCTGAACAGATCAATATGGCTATGGAAGAACTGGCTTTAGCGGCAACCAGTATGGCGGATGATGTGCAGGATGTCAATGTTGACGTCTTAAGTATGGGTGATAATATCAGCATGATATCTCAAAATATAGAGAGTCTGCGTGATAGTTCAGGCATGATCTCATCCGTCAGTGATACGGCGATGAAAAATATGAATGAGGTCATGGAAAGCAGCACGAAATCGGTCAGGGCAGCGGAGAATATCAGCGAACAAATCAATCTGACCAATGGCAGCATTTCTAAGATCAATGAAACTGTAAAATTTATTCAGAACATTGCAGGGCAGACGCAGATGCTGAGTCTGAATGCTTCCATAGAAGCGGCAAGAGTAGGCGAAGCCGGCAAAGGATTTGCTGTAGTTGCAGATAATATCAGGCAGCTGTCAGAACAGTCCAGTGAGGGAGCCAATGCGATTAAGACGCTGGCAGCGGAGATTATGGAACAGTCTGATAAGAGCGTTGTTTTAGTAGATGAAATCAGAGAACTGATCATACAGGAACAGGAGAAAGTCAGCGAAACCAGAGAAAGTTTTAATGAACTGAACAGGCAAATTGAAACCAGTATTGGACAAATCGGTGAAATCTCTGACAAAACAGGTGTACTTGATGAAAATAAGGTGAGCATTACAGGCAGTGTACAGGATCTAAGCGCGATTAGTGAAGAAAATGCAGCCAGCAATGAGGAAGTGACAGCCAATCTCCAGACTATGGTGGAAAATATCAAGACTGTCACAAATAAGACCCAGGAGATGAATAGTAAGGCGCATAAACTGGAAAATGTGATCGGCAGGTTCCGGCAGTAGTATAAACGCTTATTGGATGGTAATAGAATAAATCTGTTTCCATCGGTAAAAGAATTAAAATAGGCAGATGTAAGAAAGAAGACATCTGCCTATTTTTTATATTCTCAATTATAATTTTAAATTATGAAATTTTTTAAAATTATAATTGACAAAATACTATTTAATGCTATAATGAAATTAACATATGAATAAATGTTCATATGTTAATTAAAAATTTATGGAGGATCATGAAAATGAAAAAAAGTTATCAGATTGAAGTGGATTGTGCCAATTGTGCAAATAAGATGGAGGAAGCTGCAAAAAATACGGCAGGTGTTAAAAATGCAGTAGTTAATTTTATGGCGCTGAAGATGATCGTGGAGTTTGAGGATGGGCAGGAACCGGATACTGTCATGAAGGAAGTTTTGAAGAACTGCAAGAAGGTCGAAGATGACTGTGAAATTTATCTTTGATGAGCAATAAGGCAGGAAGTTTGAGCCGCCATAGGCGGCATGGAGGTTTGTTATGAATAAGAAGCAGAAAAAAGTTCTCATAAGAATCATTGTGTCTCTGGCTTTGATGATCGCTCTACAGTTTGTACCATTTGATTTATTGCCATTGGAACAGCCTTATATCAATGTGATACAGTTGATCTGCTACATGATTCCCTATCTGATCATTGGATATGATATCTTGAAAAAGGCGGTAAAAGGGATTAGAAATAAACAGATATTCGATGAGAATTTTTTGATGGCTGTAGCAACGGTGGGTGCTATTCTTCTGGGAGAATATGAAGAAGGTGTAGCGGTTATGCTGTTCTACCAGATCGGGGAGCTGTTCCAGAGCTACGCTGTCGGAAAGAGCCGCCGCAATATTAGTGAGCTGATGGATATCCGACCGGATTATGCCAATATCGAGCGAGAGGGAAAGACAGAGAAGGTAGATCCTGATACAGTAGAGATCGGCTCCGTCATAGTGGTAAAGCCGGGAGAAAAAGTTCCCATTGATGGTGTTGTTATTGAGGGAAACTCCACCCTGAATACAAGCGCACTGACTGGTGAAAGTATCCCCAGAGAGGTGGGTGCAGAAGATGAGGTCATCAGTGGATGCATTAATTTAGATGGAGTAATAAAGATACGTACCACAAAGGAATTTGGAGAATCTACGGCTTCCAAGATTCTGGAATTGGTTGAGAATGCAAGTTCCCGGAAATCAAAGTCTGAGAATTTTATTAGTAAATTTGCGCGTGTCTATACGCCTGCGGTATGTTATGGCGCACTTGCGCTGGCAATCCTGCCACCGCTAATCCGGATGTTGGCTATGGGATTAGAACCGGCATGGGGGATCTGGGTATACAGAGCTTTGACATTTCTGGTAATCAGCTGTCCCTGCGCATTGGTGATTAGTATTCCCCTCAGCTTTTTTGCGGGTATCGGTGGTGCAGGAAAACAGGGGATTCTGATCAAGGGCTCTAATTATCTGGAGACGCTTGCCGATACTAAATATGTGGTATTTGATAAGACTGGTACGATGACGCTTGGAGTTTTTGAGGTTAGCGGTATCCATCACAGCGCGCTGGAAAATGAGGAATTGATTGAATATGCAGCTCTGGTGGAAAGCTATTCCACCCATCCGATCAGCAAAAGCCTGCAGAAAGCATACGGTAAGGAGATCGACCAGTCCCGGGTCAGCCAGGTGGAAGAGATCAGTGGAGAAGGAATCACCGCATTGGTGGATGGGAAAAAAGTTGCTGCCGGCAACCATCGACTGATGAAGCGTCTTGGCATTGCGTATCAGGAGTGTCATAGCGCAGCCACGATCGTCCATATGGCAGTAGATGGAACGTATATGGGTCATATTGTGATCTCTGACGTTATTAAGCCTCATGCAAAAGAGTCAATAGCCGCTTTAAAGAAAACAGGTGTCCATAAAAATATTATGTTAACCGGCGACAGCGACAAAGTTGCTAAGCAGGTTGCCGCGGATCTGGAAATCGATGAAGTAAGAAGTGAATTGTTACCCGGCGACAAAGTTGCAGCAGTGGAAGATCTGCTTTCCCGGAAAGGAGCGAAAGAAACCCTTGCCTTTGTGGGCGACGGCATCAATGATGCGCCTGTATTAGCCAG
>CAMWHY010000169.1 GCA_947174185.1 uncultured Lachnospiraceae bacterium
TCGTATTATCATGCCCTTTGATCACGCCATCCTTACGATCAACCGTCACTCCCGGAAAGTTCCCTACATGCTGATTTGATCCGGTCAGCCGGTTAAATAATGTCGTTTTTCCACTGTTCTGATTTCCTACCAGAGCAAAACTGATCGTCTCCCCCTCCGGCAGCGGATGTTCGTCCTCTTTGGCATGGTATTTTCCACCTTCGCCCAGACCGGGATGGGGTATCGTGCGTCTTTGGCGTGGTACATCCTGTCGCTTTTCCTCTTCCCTGACCGATTCAACCTCGATCTTCTCTGCATCCTCCAAACGAAGCGTCAGTTCATATCCATAAATTCTTAATTCCATAGGATCACCCATGGGTGCGTATTTGACCAGCGTCACTTCCGCTCCCGGGATCAGTCCCATATCCAGAAAGTGCTGTCGTAATGCGCCTTCCCCGCCGACCGCAAGGATCGAGGCGGATTGTCCTAGTTTCAGTTCCTTTAGCGTCATTATTCTTCTCCCGTATTGATTCTCGTTTCTTCCTCTATGATATCATGATACCCCGTCAGCGCTGCAAAGGGTGAAAACTGCGCCGCCCTGTCATGCATCGACATAGGTGGGTGCACCGCAGACACCGGATGCGGCAGATGGATGATATCTTCATAATCCTGATCTTCCATATTATACTCTAATAACCATGCCTTTCCATAGCCTTCACGCTTTATGCCCGCCGATCTGCTGATTGCGGCTGATGGCCGTAGCGCCTTCCTCAAGATTCATCCCCTTGACGATGGCATTTTTCCCATATTTCTTTTTGATATCCAGCACCGTCTTCTGAATCCGTTTTTCCCGTTCCAAATTTTCTTCCTCTTCTTTTCTCTGTTGTTCCAATGCCTCATAATCCGTAAAAAGATTCATCTGCTCATAATGTTCTTCCTGCCTCTTCCTGCTCTCCTCCACCACATGATTCACAACCAGCGTAATCCTTCTGACCAAAAGGATGGGGTTAATGATCCTGTCATACAGCTCCATCACAGCCTCCGTAATCAGTCTGGCAGAAGAAGTCTGCCTTGTAAGATTGGCCGTTCCATGAGCATGCTTTGGTTTCTTACGTCCATAGCCATCCGTCGTCACCGGTCCCTGATACATCTTCTTGATCTTTGGGTCCGTCAGATTCCCGCTGTCATAGCTTATCGTCAGGATCACCTGATCGGTCACCAGTCCCTTATCCACCAGTTCAAGCGCCATCAGATCCGCCATCTCCTTCACCACCAGCGCAGTCTTCTTGGTATCATAAGGACAGGCAAGAACCTGACCGGAGCATAAACTGTTATTCTCCGGACGGTATCCTTTGACATCGGCAATCGTCACCGGTTCATATCCCCATGCATGATCGATCAGCAGCTGCGCATTGATTCCAAACAGTCTGTATAATAAATCCTCATTATAAAACTCGTCTGCTTTTCCAAGAGAGCATCTTGCAATATCCCCCATGGTATATAATCCATTTTCTTCCAGCTTCTTCGCATATCCCCTGCCAACCCGCCAGAAATCCGTCAGCGGCCGATGATTCCATAGCCTGCGGCGGTATGTGATCTCATCCAGATAAGCGATCCGGATTCCCCGTTCATTCGGCTCCACATGTTTTGCCTCCACATCCATGGCAACCTTGCAAAGATACAGATTCGTGCCGATCCCTGCTGTCGCCGTAATGCCTGTGGTATCTAAGATATCATGTATGATCTTTTCCGTCAGTTCGGAAGGCGTCAGGTGATAGGCGGCAAGATAATGGGTCACATCCATAAACACCTCATCAATAGAATATACGTGAATATCCTCCGGCGCTACATACTTTAAGTAAATCCGATAGATATTCCGGCTGTATTCCATATAAAGAGCCATTCTTGGCGACGCCACGATATAATCCAGCGCAACGGCATCCGAACCTTCCAGTTCCTTTGCATCATAACTGCTCCCGCACAGTTTATGTTCCGGCGCGCTCAGCCGCCTCCGATCATTGACTTCCCTGACCCGCTGCACGACTTCAAAAAGCCTTGCCCGCCCCGGAATGCCATATGCCTTCAGAGATGGCGAAACTGCAAGGCAGATCGTCTTTTCGGTACGGGTTTCATCCGCCACCACCAAATTCGTGGTCAGTGGATCCAGCCCCCTTTCCATACATTCTACGGAAGCATAAAACGATTTTAAATCAATCGAGATGTATATATGCTTATCCTGACCCGACATACGCATCCCCACTTTCTGCTACGAAAATATTTTCATAAAGCCTGTAATCTTCTTTGCTTCCTCTATGATCTCCTGCCCATGGTTACGCAGATACTCCTCCAGTTCGCGGATCTCCGCTTCCTGGAAGCCCTGTGATTTTGTGATTCTACACTCCGGCACGCTGCCCTCGGCACAGTCCTTCTCCCTTTCTATCATCACGGAAACAAAAGGCTTTCCCTGCTTATTCAAAACAGAAGAATGTGTGATCTTTAATTTATGCGCATCTTTCATTAGGATACTCCTGCCTTCCTCCCGATATAGATCCTATCCAAAAAGCGGACAATCTGCCGTCCGCTTCTAATTCTTTATCTTTAAGGATCTTAAGTATTTCTTTTGTTCCTCGGTGATCCTTCTGCTCTCTACTGCTTTCTGGATAGCTTTATTGTGCGTCCATGTTTCCAGCCTTTTTAGCTCAATATAACGAATCGCCGCATCATACTGCTTTGCCAGTGCTGTGGCAAAATACCATGCAATCATCATATTGACATAGTATTCCTGAGATTTTACAGAACATACCATTTCCAAGTATTCCGGTTCAAATGCATCATCGAGATAAAGACTCATCAACATACCAATACCGAACCGAACCGTATAAACCTGATCGGATGCGATCCACCCACGGATCTTATCAAGGAGTTCGGGCAGATGTTTTTTAAACGATTTCGGGGAAATCTGATCACAGGTTGCCCAGTTATCTATATACGGCAAAAATGCATCCATCGCCTGCACACATGATTCAAAATCCTTTATCCCCTCTATTATAAATCCATGCAGGTTATTTTCCTCATAATACTTATGCGGAAGACTATGAAGAAACACATCAATATCTGGTTTCTCTGCCAGTTTTTTAGCAAGCTTTCTTAAGTCTGGCGTTCTGACGCCGATCACGCGATCCGGATCAACTGTCGGCATCAGACTGCAGGAAAATTCCCGGTATTTTTCATCCTGTAAATCAAATAATGCTTTTTGTATTTCTGTCATATTCATCATTTTAATTCCCCGACCACCTTATTCGCCTATCACCCTTATACCATCTCTATGGAAGCTCCATTTTTCCATACAATATTCTGGCGCAGCCGCTCTGTTTCCTTATTCAGAAAATCAGCGGAATTTTGTGGCAGCTCTATCTCCCGAAAAACATCTTCAATATAGTTACAGATATAGATTTTACTTCTGCAGTTTAGAAATACCCAGTGAAACTTTTGGCTTCTGTTCTCCTGTATCTGCTGCATCGTCAAAAAAAGCTCCCCCGCATCGATCTCATATTCATTGAGCGGATGCAGGAAAAGATAAAGCCCGTTATACCGCCTGCGCTGATAGTTTGTATTAAGTTTTTCCAGCTTTTCACGAAACCGGTATTCCGCCTTATAGATGTAATCCTGCTCTTTATTCTCATCTGGCAGAACAGCCCAGAAACGCCCATTATAAAAATACAGACGTTCTCCATAACGTTCCATCATCACTTTAGGAAGCTCTTCCATAAGACACCCGAGATACTTTTCGATAAAGTTTTTTGTCTGTCCGTCATCCGGCAGCAGCGCCTGACTCACTTCCAGTCCCAGCTCCATCTCCTCATTGATCCAGTCCGGAGATTCACTTTTTATAAAGCTTGGTCTGTATTCCTGCCAGAGATATTTTAAAGAGAGGGCCGCATAGATTTCATTGAATAGTTTTTCGTAAGCCATATCTATACCTCCCCTGCAACTCTGTCTTTAATATTCCTTCACAATCTCAGCAATATCATATGTCCTCTGAAAAATATCCAGATCCCGCTCGTTCCTGATCAGCATAACTTCTTCAAACCTACCGGTATTGATATCCTTAAATCCAGCCACCTGTTCCCCATTGCAGATACTGCATTTCAATACAGGACGTTTCTTCTCTTTATCATAGCTCTTTTTCTCAATTTTTTTATGAAACAACCCCATCTTCATCTAGCCCGTCTTCCACTAATCCATACAAAGTTCATCATCATTTTATACTATCTTCCTACTGTCCGCAACTTCTGAAATACCTTTTTTACATTCTTCCTGAAAAATTCATCCTTCAAAATAAACAGCATCAGACTATAGGAAATAACGCCCGTCGCAATAAGCACAATAAGCCCAAGCACATTCGTGGGCAGATGTCTTTGAGCAATCAACAATACCAACAGCATAAGGAAGGAAGAAATGATATATTTAAATGCACCTTCAAAGATATTCTTAAGTTCTAACTGATGGGACAGACAACAATATCCAATCTGTATCACAACACCGATGATCTCAGCGCTGACGGAAGCAATTGCCGCTCCGATGGCAGCTATTCTGGGAATTAAAATAAGATTGATAGCAAGATTGCACACAGCCGCTACCGCTACGGAAAATGTATAGACATTTTGCTGTTTGGTTGATATCAGATAAGAGTAGCCCGTCAGATAAGCCAGACTGACCGCTACCACAAGAATACTGAAAATAGGCATCAAAACTTCTACCAGATCATATCCTTCGCCAAAAAAGACCGGCACAAAAGTTCCCGCAACTCCGATCAACCCAAACATAATAGGAAAAGCTAAAAACGTGGTAAACCGATATGCTTTATATATGTAAAACAATACATCTTCCTTCTTTTGGTTCTCAAATAGATTGGCCACTCTCGGCAGGACCACCATCGCAATGGAAGTGACAATGCTCAAGGAAAATCTTGCAACTTTTTCTGCCTGTTCGTAACAACCGTTTTGATAAGAGGACCCCGTAATCCATCCGATCATCGATTTATCCAATACACAATATACTTGGGTTG
>CAMWHY010000170.1 GCA_947174185.1 uncultured Lachnospiraceae bacterium
TACTCGTATACATAGGCATCAGCCCAGCCTTTCGCTGCTTCCGGATCATAATTGCTCCACATTGCCGTATGATGGCCTTCTATAAAAATCTCCACACGGATATTTCTTCCCTGACAGTAATCGTCAATCCTGTCACATCTGTTGTCAATCAGAGAATAAATTGAGTATTGATCCTGCCTCGCCTGCCAATAAAATTCATTTTTTATCTGATAATCAGTAAGAGGCTTTTCATAAACATCCTCCGAAAGTGCAATGATTGTTCCATATCCGGCAAACACACCGACTCCAACGCAAAGAATCATCAAAATAAAGATGGCGATCTTCACCGGAAGGCTGCCCCTAAGCCTCTTCCTTTTTATTTTTTTATCCATTCCTGACTCCTCTCTTTTATACGATTCCCAAACATCATGTTTTCTATCTTCTTTCATTATTTTTCATACTGTAACCTTGTCCCCAGATCACTTTCAGATATCTTGGCTCCGCAGGATTGATCTCGATTTTTTCCCGCAGATGCCTGATATGTACTGCCACCGTACTCTCGCTCCCAAGCGGTTCCTCATTCCATATCCTCCTGTAGATGTCCGCCGGCGCAAATACCTCCCCTGGATGACTCATCAGTAGTTTCAGGATGTCAAACTCCGTCGGCGTCAGGGAAACTGCCTCGCCGTCCACCGAAACTGTTTTTTCTTTATTATTTAATTCAATACCGCCGATGCTGATCACATCTGAAGACAGCGTTCCGCTTCCCAGCTGCATATAACGTCTTAACATCGACTTTACCCTTGCGGATACTTCTGCCGGCAGAAAGGGTTTCGTAATATAATCATCCGCCCCGACGGACAATCCCAGAATCTTATCCGAATCTTCCCCTTTCGCCGTGAGCAGTATGATCGGCACATTGCTTTTCTCCCGTATCTTCACCATTGCCTCCATACCGTCCATTTCCGGCATCATAATATCCATCAGCACGAGATGTATTTCCTCTTCCGTTACAATCTTACATGCTTCCTTTCCGTCAAACGCCTCATACAACTTATAATTATCATCCGTCAGATAAATCTTTAAGGCATTGACAATATCCCTCTCATCATCACAGATCAGTATATTATACATCCTGCTTTTCTCCTTTATTTCTCATTATATCAGTTAACATAATATAATTTTTCAGACAAGACTGTCTGCAGCCAGCCTCACTATGATGTTATTGTATCAAATTGGTTATTAATAAAAAATATGGAAATTTCTTAATTTTTTTTTAAGAAGACATGTTAATTTCGTTTCCTAATTCATTGGGATAGCCTGCAAGCCAGTAAAGAACTTCTTCATCCGGGTAAATTAATATATTATTTCTTAGCGTTTTTTGACCTTTGTATTTGCTTTTGCTGCGGGTGTTTTATTTTCAGCAAATAAGATCATAGCACTACTTATAACGAACATAAGCAGCAATATTACGGCGTTAAAAAAAATATTATAGGCAGCTGTTTCACCACTTTGATAGCTGATAAGCCCTAATCCCGCAGTAATGGGATAAATATTACCAAGACCATGACCAGATGCAAATGTCCCTACAAATCCATAAAAGAAAGAAAATCCAACTCCTGCCATAAAGCTGCCGGCACGCTGCCCAGTAAATATAATGATCGGGAGGACAGCCACATAAACAAAAAGGTTCATTCCAATCATTTTGACAAGAACCAGCAGCATCCCTGCAAAAGAGAAGCCCGGAAAGCGGCTTATAAAAAATACGATCATGGTAAAAGCAAATTCTATGGCGGCCAGAATGATTGCCAATCCACCAACGGCAATCAATTTGCCAGCCAGTAATTTCCGAAACGGTATTGGAATTGTCAAAATATTTTTTAATGTATCATCTACACGTTCTCTTTCGATGATATAACCAGCAATCAGGGTAATGGTCGCCGGAAAAATAAGGCTAAAGTTATTCCAGATTACGTTATTTGAAAAGTATTCAAGAGTATGGACAGCCCCGTCCGATGCAGTTGCCATAAAACGGGTAAGCAGAACAACCGTCAACATTGTAGCCACGCCAATCCATACAACAGAATACCGCTTTAATTTATGAAACTCTGTCTTTGCAATTTTTAACATTATCCTCACCTCAACTTTCATGCTTACTGTAAATCTTTACGATTGCCAGATAAGATAATCCACCAATGATAAAGACTGTCAACACAACAATCCATAGCGGTAGAAAATATGGCTTTATGACCGAATATGCCGGAGAATCCGGCAAAACAAATTGTGCCGCCTGCCAGCGGTAAATTGCAGGCGCAGGAAATATGTTGGAAATCAGCTTCATGGCCGGTTCTTTAGATGCAAATTGTCCTCCATATGCCAGCATATAATCAAACATTGTGTAAAAGAATGTCAGTATAATTGAAAAGATGTAGGAGCGGTTAAGCCAAACGATCATAATAACAACCGGCAGCATACTGGCTGTATACAATAAGCTGGTAACAACAGAAATCCATACTTTTTCACTAATGTTTATTAATTCACTCCCTGCTATCATGCCTCCAATCATAGAAGACAGCAACGTTGCCAGTGAATAGATCAAACCCAAAATGAACAGAACAGCAATCTTAGCAGTTGCAATTTTTATTGGAGATACCGGAATTGTATGCAAATTTTTCAAGGTATCATTATCACGCTCCATGAAAAATAGCATGGCCGCCACAATCCCTAAAACAATAGGCAGCATAACGGGCTCGCCCAGCGTTACAAGCAATCCAAAGACAGCATCAAATCCCGTGAAATTTCCCACACTTCCCGCCAATACCAGTGCTGTAAAAGGGATAGGGAATAACAACGCTGCGAAAACCACAAAGGAAACAAAATGCTTACGCTTTAGCTTCCAAAACTCGCATTGAATCAGTTTAAGCAATTCCCTCACCCCCCGTAATCTTCTTGAAGTAGTCCTCCAATGTGTCCTCGCAAAGATGGACTTCCTTAATATCAATCCCATTCTCCATGAGGGTACGGTTAATCTTTGCTACAGGCAAAGAGGTATCATGCAGATACAGGCTGTAATTATCTGCAATTTGCATATTTCTTGTTTGAAACAGATTGCCGATGATCTGTGCAGCCTTTTTGGCGTCTGAAACAATAAAATGAACAAATTTTGCATTCTTTTCCTCCAGTTCTTTCAGGCTTTCTTCTTCCAGCAGAATGCCACGGTCAATAATTCCAATGTCATCTGCCAGCAAAGAGATTTCTGAAAGGATATGGCTGGAAATCAGAATGGTCTTACCTGCAGCATCACACAGCTTCCGGATAAATGAACGGACTTCCGCAATACCAATAGGGTCAAGGCCATTGATCGGCTCATCCAGTATGAGTACCTCCGGTTCATGCATGATGGCCAGCGCAATTGCAAGCCGCTGTTTCATGCCGAGGGAATATTCCGAAAAGAGCTTTTTATCCCGGTAAGGCAGGTTGACAAGCTCTAAAGCCCCCTTGATATACCCCGGTTTGTTAATTCCTCGCAGCTGCGCAAAAATTTTTAAATTCTCCGTTGCTGTAAGATTGGGATAGAAACCCGGTGATTCGATCAGGCAGCCTATGCGTGGCAGCACCTTCCTTTCATTGCCCTGCATAGGATACCCGAAAATTTTAACCTCACCGGAAGTAGGGGCCGTTAAGCCTAATAACATTCGCATAGTAGTGGTCTTGCCCGCACCATTACGCCCCAACAGACCATAAATCCGTCCTTTCTTTACGTGGATATTCAGATCGGAAACACTCACCTGATTTCCATATCTTTTTGTCAAATTGTGAGTTTCAATAATAAATTCGCCCATGTCTGTATGCCTCCTTTTGTTTTCACACTCAGCATACCATGCCAACTTTGAGATAACTCTTAGGCAACTCTGATTTTTCTCTGAGATTTTCACAGTGAAATATTCAAGATCATCATCTTGAGGTATAATAAGCGCAAGCTCAGCAGCTTGCGCTACAAGAATTGCCTTGCAATTCTTGATGAAGTTGCATTATGCTGTGGCATTAGTGGATATGATATCATAAGCACAAAGAGGAGGTGTCATATGAAACACAGAACAATCCTTGTTGTAGATGACGAAATTGATTTATTGGAAATGATACAATCTATCTTTGAACGCGCCGGGTTTACCAATATTTTAACTGCTGCTTCTGGCAGAGAAGCATTAAAGATATGGAAAGACCGGCAGCCGGATATGATAATTCTTGATATTATGATGCCAGGGATGGATGGGCTATCCGTATTAAAAGAAATTCGGGAAACGAGTAATATTCCCGTTCTCCTACTGACAGCCCGTGGAGAGGCCGAAGACCGGGTAACAGGATTTGAAAACGGAGCTGATGATTACTTGATAAAACCATTTCATCCCAAAGAGTTATTACTACGGGTACAAGTGATTTTGAACCGGGTCTATCCACAAAAAGAACGAAAAATATATTTGGAAGCTGCTACAATCGATCTGGAAAAAGCGGAAGTCCAACGTGGCGAAAATCAATTTCCCCTAACAGGAAAAGAATTAACACTATTGGAAAAACTTGCCGAAAACGCAGGACGCATTGTAACGACAGGATCCCTATGTGGAGCGGTATGTGGTGAGTTTTGGCAGGGATATGAAAGTACACTATCAACACATATCCGTCATCTGCGGGAAAAGATTGAAGAAAACCCGTCAAAGCCAGTTTCACTTATTACCATTAAAGGTGTTGGATATCGGCTTAATATTAAGGGGGCGAAATAATGAACACAGTAGAACGATTTTTTCGCCGCTATATTTTTTCCACAATTGGAATTATTGCACTTTTCTTTGCCGTCAATCTACTATTGTTAGGTGCCTTTTTCGTTATCGCTTATCTAAGTGGTGTAGCCGATTCCAATTTCCCAATCGAAGATTTTTCCAACCATATCGTTTTTGAAGATGGAAAACTGACTGCAGATACGCAGGCATTTGAAACATTGCATGATTCTAATATCTGGGCAATGATATTAAAT
>CAMWHY010000171.1 GCA_947174185.1 uncultured Lachnospiraceae bacterium
TTTGCGCCTTCTATAATATCCTCTTTCTCTTTTTGTGAAAGTGAATCCTTATAAGCGGCCAGCTTCTTTGCTAAATCTGCATCCTTCTTTGCCGTAAGACCTTTTTTCGGCACGACGGTAAGAATCGTCTTATGCGGGTTTCTGATCAGGAATTTCTCTACCAGCATTTCAAAATAGCCGGTATCAATCTTCTCCCTAAGCGCCGCAAATGTTCCATTGGCCTCAATATGAAGGAACGGCTCACGATCTTCATAGAGCCAGCTGTCCAGAATCCCCAGTCCGTACATAAGCCCCTTGGGATTCGTACCGTAATCGGCTTCCCTGTGGCGGAATTCCAGAGAATTCAGTCCCGCAAGCAGCGCATTCTTATCAAACCCGTCCTTTACGATCTTTGCAAGCTGTTCCTCAATGATCGAAATAAACTTTGCCTCGTCTTCCGCATTGGCATTTTTGGCTATGATACTGTAATACGGCTGATAGATCCCATTCTCATATACGCTGTAAACATCCGTACCAATCCCGGCGTCGATCAACGCCTGCTTCACCGGAGTGCCCGGCGCGCCTGCTATGGCATAATCGATCACCTGAAATGCCTGATACAGTTCTCTGTCCAATACATCTCCCACCATAGCATTATATGATAAATAGGTGTTGTCTTCCTCGCTTTCCTCCTCAGAGATCGGAAATTCTTTTTTTAACATCACCCTGCTCTCAAAGGGTTTTTGTTTTCCCGGGAAAGAATCGACGCTGATAGTATCATATGCGCTCAGATATTCCTCATCCAGCCAGCGGAGACGTTCTTCCATATCGGCATTTCCATAGAGATAGATATAAGAATTGGAAGGGTGATAATACTGCTTATGAAAATTCAAGAATTCCTCATAAGTCAGATTCGGAATATCCTCCGGTGCACCGCCGGATTCCACGCCGTAAGCCGTATCGGGATAAAGAGAATTAAAGATTTCCCGATCCAGCACGTCATCCGGCGAGGAAAACGCCCCTTTCATTTCATTATAGACAACGCCGTTGATGGTCAGCGGCGCATCTATATTCTCCATCTCATAATGCCAGCCCTCCTGCCGGAAAATCTTCTCCTCCTGATAGATATTCGGATACAAAACCGCATCCATATAGACATGCATCAGATTCTTAAAATCCTGATCATTACAGCTTGCCACAGGATAAACCGTCTTATCAGGATACGTCATTGCATTTAAAAAGGTGTTCAGCGAACCCTTTGCCAGCTCCACAAAAGGATCCTTCGCAGGAAACTGCTTCGACCCGCATAACACGGAATGCTCTAAGATATGGGCAACGCCGGTGCTATCCTTAGGTGGCGTGCGGAAACCTATATAAAACACCTTGTTATGATCATCATTTTCGCAGACAACGACACTCGCGCCCGATTTCTTATGTTTTAGGAGATATCCTAAAGAATTGATATCTTCAATCCTTCTCTTTTCGATTACCTCATAAGTCGTTAGATCCGTAATACTCATACTGTCCTCCTCTTGACAAAATATAATGATCTGTGTTATACAACAAAAATTTGCAAAAATAGAGTTTTTAATTATTTATTAAATATGAAATGCCATCACTGCCAGATTAGAAAAGGTAATTTCCTGTATCATGCAGCCTTCCTCCCATGCGCCGGCAGCCTTGATAAATTCCTCCAGCTTCACCTTTTTCTCCTGATATCCGCCTTTTTTACGCGGTTCAAAATATTTGACCTTCAGCTTGATATTTTCATAGATCCGGTAACATGGATCCTCTTTTGTCAGGGAAAGCACATGCCGGCCAATCTCTATGGAAGGATCTGTTATATGCGGCAATATATATCGTTCCACAATAGACTGCAGTTTAAACGGCACCCGCTCGCTTTCCATGATCTCCTGATAAGAATATCTTGCTCCCAGCGTGGTACTGGAAAAATCCTGCAGTACATATTTAAAATCATTTTCATTCATATTAATAACTATGCCTTTCCGTAATTCACATCATTACGATGCTGCTTATGCTTCCTTCTTTGAGAGTTCGATATAATCAGCACATTCCTTTGCGATCTTAACTGCCCGCAGGATCTCCTCTTTGGAGATTCCGCTTTCACCGGCCAGTTCTTCCACCGTTACTTTTCGAAGCAGATCCTCCGCCATCTGCTTTGCCTTTTCCAATACCTTGGCAGTATCGGTCAGTACCTGCTCCATCATCTGTTCTTCATCATTTTCAATGCCCACATATGCCTCCATGGCATTCATGATCAGCTTACCGATCAACGCATCTGCCTCTTCCGGCGTCTCCACGCATTCCAGATTTCCAACAGCCGCCGTCAGGGCCACATTGCCCTCGCCGATCAGATCCTCCATATCCACGCCCTGTCCTGCATACAGCTTGGCAATATCCAAAACCACCGGAAGATACGCATTGATGATCTTCTCTTTAGCGGTCTGATCCCCCTGCAAAGCATCTCTTAATAAAAGAGTTTTCATCGTTTCATCTAATCTGACGATATCCTCCAGTTCTTCCAGATAAAACTTAAGATAACCCTCCGCCTCAATGTCTTCCCCGGCAACAAGCGGTTCATTGATCCCAATACCGCTCTGCTTTAAGAAATCAAAAACAAGCGGCTTCTGCTCCTCCGCAATCTCCGGCAGGCATTCACTAATCTGCAGCTCCGATACAAAACCACCCTGCAGGGAAGCAAGATCTTTGATTTCACTCAGCGCTTTTTTAAATTGTTTTTCATCCATGAAGCTTCTTCCCTTTCCAATCACATACGTCTCTTGTGCTGATGCGTAAACAGATGCTCCTGACAATACTCGTAATTGCCCTCACATTTGGAACAAAATCGAAATTCAAGATCAGGATATTCCTCCGATGTCCTGCCGCAAATGGCACATTTGTGTTTTGCAATCTTGGGGGACGGCGCGCTTTTCACCTTCCGCTTATATTCCGCCTGACGCTTACGCTGCGCCATGCTCATACGCGTCCCTTTTCTGGTCGCATAGTAAAACAGAATAAAATTCAACAGCGACGCCCCGACGACAAAAATGCCGGGAATTCCCATATTATACGCACTTACTGCCAGAATGATCGCATAAATGATCGCCAACACTTTTACTTTGATTGGAAGAATAAACAATATTAATACCTGCATTTCCGGATAGGTAGCCGCAAACCCAAGAAAAATAGACATATTAACATAAAAAGTAGAAAAAGCCATGGACCTGAACGCATATCCATATTCCACGCCGTATATCCATGGAAACTCCGTCCCATACATCATGGAATATACAAGATTAAAGGCAGACAGTTCTTCTGCATGAAAAAAGTAATCATATCCCCACAGACAAAACGCTCCAAGGATTGTAAAAATCATACCGGAGATAATATAGTAATTAAAATAAAACCTTCCCCATGTCCGTTCCAACGTCATTCCGATGGAATAATAAAAATACAGCGCAATTAAAGTCCAAAACAGATTCGACGATTCCGGAGGAATAAGAATCCAGCTCACCAGACGCCATACCTGTCCATGCATGATGGCATAAGGGTTCAAGGATAATACATAACTTACATTCGGATTGATCAGCTCCATCAGATACCCGATGGCATAGCAGATGACCATGTATAAGGGAAGATTTGGAATGGCATATTTCCCAATCTTCCGGTCTAGAAAATTAATCAATTTGTTCATGTGTTTTTCACTCCATATATTCCAAATAATGTATCTTATATTTAAATAGAATATCCATACATTTCCATATTTTATCATTCCCATCCCGAAAAGTAAACATAAGTCTTTGGTATGATGTGTGTTTTTTATGTGTCAGCGCTCTAAAAAACAATTTTTCAAAAAGATTTCTGATTGCGAAATGTCGATTCTCGTCGTATAATAGGAGAGTATGTTGTAAATTAACCCGGCAGAAATAACTGGTATGCATGGGGGATATCAGCAATATAATTACTTAAATATACCCCATTGACTCTGATTTCATAAGCAGATTATGAAGGTTAGAAAGGTTTGATATTTATGTCAGAAATCATTTATCGTTTAGGAATAGATATTGGATCTACCACGGTCAAGATCGCCGTGCTTGATCCGGCTAATCAGATCCTTTTTTCAGATTATGAACGTCATTTTGCTAATATTCGCGAGACGCTTCATTCCCTGTTGGAAAAGGCGCTCAAACAGTTGGGCAATGTTACGCTGCTTCCGGTCATCACCGGCTCCGGCGGACTTACTCTGGCAAAGCATCTGGAAGTACCATTTGTACAAGAGGTCCTTGCAGTCAGCACTTCTCTGGAAACATTTGCCCCAAAGACGGATGTTGCTATTGAGCTTGGAGGTGAGGATGCCAAAATCATATACTTTGAAGACGGCAACGTGGAACAGCGTATGAACGGCATCTGCGCCGGTGGTACGGGTTCCTTTATTGACCAGATGGCGTCCCTGATCCAGACCGACGCTAAGGGATTAAATGAGTATGCCAAAAATTATCAATCCTTATATACAATTGCCGCAAGATGCGGTGTATTTGCCAAGTCGGATATCCAGCCCCTGATCAACGACGGTGCCACAAAGGAAGACCTTTCCGCTTCGATTTTTCAGGCGGTTGTCAACCAGACCATCAGCGGTCTTGCCTGCGGCAAGCCGATCCGTGGACATGTTGCTTTTCTGGGCGGTCCGCTTCATTTTCTGTCCGAATTAAAAGCTGCCTTTATCCGCACTTTAAAACTT
>CAMWHY010000172.1 GCA_947174185.1 uncultured Lachnospiraceae bacterium
GGGATATTATATCTTCCGGTGTATCAGCACCTATGATATGGAGCAGACGGAGGCAAGAAAACGGGAAATCGTAAAAGAGCGGCAGCAGGAGATGTTTGGACAGATCTACACGATGTTTATTGGTGACAAGCGCTGCTATCTGAATGAAGAGCTTTGGAACGCTATCAGCTTTACGGAGCAGGCGTCCGGTGCAACCTCCAATTTCTTTGATATATATGCAAAATATTTTTCTTCTAATTAAATATGTAAACCATAAAAATACCAAGATAGATTATTAGCACTCATTTTGAATGAGTGCTAATTTTTTCTTGACATTTATTGCCGGCAGTATTAAACTATGTTTTATGTAAGATAAAATATTTCAGAAGGAAGGACGTGACGTAAGATGTCAGCAAAGCAAGGAAGTTTATCTATTAATAGTGAAAACATATTCCCGATCATTAAGAAGTGGCTGTATTCCGACCATGATATCTTTTTCAGGGAGTTGATCAGTAACGGATGTGATGCAATTACCAAATTAAAGAAGCTGGACATGATGGGGGAGTATTCCCTGCCCGCAGAGTATAAGCCGAAGGTAGAGGTGATCGTCAGCCCGGAGAAAAAGACGATCCGGTTTATTGATAATGGTCTCGGCATGACAGCGGACGAGGTCGAGGAATATATTAATCAGATCGCATTTTCCGGCGCCACGGATTTTATTGAAAAATATAAGGACAAGGCTAATGAAGATCAGATCATTGGTCATTTCGGATTAGGATTTTATTCTGCGTTTATGGTGGCGGATGAGGTACAGATCGACACATTATCCTATAAAGAGGGCGCTAAGGCAGTTCACTGGGCCTGTGACGGCGGGACGGAATATTCCATGGAAGACGGCAGCAGGTCGGAGGTTGGTACGGAGATTACGCTGTTTGTGAATGAGGACTGCCTGAAGTTTGCCAACAAATACGAGGCGCAGTCCGTTTTGGATAAATATTGTTCTTTCATGCCGTATGAGATCTATCTAAGTCAGGAAGGCGAGGAGCTGACGCAGATGATCGATCCGGAGGAAAAACTGGATACGGATATCGTAATTGAAACGGTAAAGCAGGAGGCTAAGGAAGGGGAAGAGCCGAAGGAACGTTTAAAGATCAAAAAACGTCCTGCACCACTCAACGATACGACACCTCTCTGGGCGAAGCATCCCAATGATTGTACAAAGGATGAGTATATCGCATTTTATCGGAAGGTATTTAATGATTACAAGGAGCCCTTATTCTGGATCCACCTGAATATGGATTATCCGTTTAATTTAAAGGGAATCTTATATTTCCCGAAGATCAATATGGAGTATGAATCCATTGAAGGGGTGATCAAGCTTTATAATAATCAGGTATTTATCGCGGATAATATCAAGGAGGTCATTCCGGAATTTCTGATGCTCTTAAAGGGCGTGATCGACTGCCCGGATCTGCCGCTGAACGTATCGAGAAGCGCGCTGCAGAATGACGGGTTTGTCAAGAAGATCTCCGAATATATCAGTAAGAAAGTCGCTGATAAACTGGCAGGCATGTGCAAGACGGAACGGGAAGAATATATTAAGTACTGGGATGATATCAGTCCGTTTATTAAATTTGGCTGCTTAAAGGATGATAAGTTCTGTGAGAAGATGACAGACTATATCCTCTTTAAAAATCTGTCAGGTGAATATCTGACGCTGCCGGAGTGTCTGGAAGTAAAGCCCATCGATACGGAAGACGAAGAGGCTTCTGCCGGGGACGGTGGCTCAGAGAGTGGAAAAGCCGTGGATGCAGATGGTAACGCAGTCGAGGCAGAAGTGGTAGAGGCTGACGGAGAAGATGCTGATGAGGATGCTGCAGCGGAGGAAAAGAAAGAGAAGACGATCTACTATGTAACGGATGAGCAGCAGCAGAGCCAGTATATCAATATGTTCAAGAAAGCAAAGAAGGATGCGGTAATCCTGAATCACAGCATTGATCAGCCGTTTGTGACACAGCTGGAAAGTAAGAATGAAGGCGTCCGGTTTATGCGTATCGACGCTGATCTGACAGATGACCTGAAGGCTAAGACAAGTAAGAAGGCACAGGAAGAGCTGGATAAGCAGACAGAAGAGCTTGAGAAGATCTTTAAGAAGGCGATCAAGAAGGATAATATCAAAGTGAAACTGGAGAAGCTGAAGAATAAAGATATCTCCTCTATGCTTACGGTTTCCGAGGAGAGCCGCAGGATGCAGGATATGATGAAGATGTATTCTATGCCCGGAATGGATATGGGGATGTTTGGCAAGGAAGGCCAGACGCTGGTCCTGAATGCGAATAATAAGCTGGTACAGAAGATTTTAGAGGAAAAGGAAGGCGATCGGGTACAGCTTCTCTGCGAGCAGCTTTATGATCTGGCACTTCTGCAGAATGCGCCGCTGTCGCCGGAGGCGATGACAAAGTTTGTCGCACGGAGCAACAAGATCATGATGATGCTGGCTTAGGAAAAGCAATAACGTCATAGTGACATATGCATTTGCCCGCCATATGGCATCTGATAGGAATGTTGAAAGATTTCTTTCAGATACTGTATGACGGGCATTGTATTTGGCCAGTCTATTTAATCTGTTTTTCTAATATGCGATATCGCTGATTTTCCATTCCCCGTCGATCCTGACAAAGTAAAAGTGCCCGTCCGTCGGGACGATTTCAGGCTCGCGCTGGGAGGAGAGCTTCATACTCTGCTCAAGATAGACTTCACAGTAATAGGCATTTTCATTATAGACAATAAATTCCCTAATCTCTACATTCTGGATCTCCGGCGTCTGATGGGAAGCATAGTAGAGTCTTGAGGTATTGGCTTTGATCAGCGGCAGCAGGGTGCTGTCCGATGGGAAATATGGATCCAGTGCATTGTCTGGCGTATCATTTGATATATAATTGGCATACATGGTCACCGCTTCCACTGCGTATGCCTTCATGGCTTCGGCATCCGGACAGTCGGCGGGATAGGGGATGATATAGCTGCCCGTCGATTCTTCCGGCAGGACGACATATTCTGCGCCGAAGTTGTTGACAGCAGTAACGGTGGGGGTGATATACAGTCCTTCGCCTTGATAGATCTTTATGTCGGGAAGCGTCTGATAGGGTTCCACGAATGCGTTTTCAGCGGGAGAGGTGTGGCTGACATAATAATCCTGATCCAGTTCGACTCCGTTGACATAGACCGTATAATTTTCAGGTACTTCGATATGAAAGGATTCTAATGGTTGGGTGTAAAAGGTAAAGGAAGAAATATACCAGACGGGGAAATCGTAATCCAGATGGTCGGTCTGTGATTTCCGAAGGGAAATGGTCGCAACGACATAACCGTCGGCAAGGACCTGATATTCCGGAAAATCTTCATTATAATAGGCTGTTTTTTCGTAGGAAAGCTCCTTGCCGTCCAGAAGCTCAGCCATATAAAGCTTGACGGTTTCTTCTGTTTCAAATTCCGTGATCACGGGAAGATCAGTCTGCATTTTATAGACGGTATCCATATCCATATCATAGAAGGACTGCATGATACTGTCCATCATATGGTATGGCAGGGATGCCTGATATGCAATTTCATAGGAATCCAGAAAATCATAAAAGTAACCCAATGCAAAAGCAATCGCAATCGCCAGTAATCCCAGCCATAGGATCAAAAAGGTCCTGAAATAATGGGTTTTCGGTTTGACGGCAGTCTGGCTCTTCTGTATGATCTCTGCAGCCGTTTTGGTATCTTCTTCCTCGGTGGATTCCAGACCCAGAGTGGTCAGTTTCCCTTCATCGTCGGATTCCAGATCCAAAGTGGTCAGTTCCCCTTCATCCGGTTTCCAGCCTCCCTCCGGATAGACAAGCGCCACATCATCCGCCCATCCGTCATGGATATCCACGGTATAGTTTACCCAGTCTTTGTCCTTGGGATATATGGAAGTATCCTTTTTTTTGTTTTGCCGGTTCATAAACGATAACCATACCTTTCTTGCAGCCTGAAAATCTGGCGCTTTTACCTGCTTGAGGGGGAATAGCGTTACCCGACTTACTGGCTCCGTTCTACGACAAATGCGGTGGGAATCCGTCTGGCATAACCGTGAACGCAGTTGTTGATGATCTCCTCGCCTTCATAAACCATGGAGGAGGACATGCCGCCATCCAGATTATATGCATTGACCGCACCATACTCTAACATGACTTCAATCAGGTCAGACATGGAAGCTCCCATAGAGGACGTCTGTCTGCCTTCAATAACCAGAAAGAGGATTGCGCCGTCTTCACGCTGACCGATTACGGTACGGGGATTTAGTCCGCTGCCGATACCGGAATAGCCTGCAGATTTTCCATTGATGATTAAAGCCGGACCAAAAGATACGGCGTCCCGGATGCCGATGGAGATAGCATGGGAAGCTGTCATATTGCCGACCACAAGGACATTGTCATTGGTAAATCCACAAAGTCCGTAAGTTGTATCGGGCTCTCCAATCAGAAGCTGCCCTTCGGAGATAACGATGCCTTCCGGAAGGCTGCCGCTGCCTAAACCAGACTGATCTTCATATTTTCCGCCATTTATGCCTTCAACGCAGTCATATTTTGCCGTTAGATCCAGGAGCGTCATCCCCTGACCTTCTA
>CAMWHY010000173.1 GCA_947174185.1 uncultured Lachnospiraceae bacterium
TAGTGGCAATCTTAAAAGGCTTTCTGGATGTGCCGAAGTGGTTTGTGCTGCTCAATCCGTTTGTGTTCCTGTTGATAGGTGTGGGGCTTAGAAAGATAAAGCCGAAATGGTTTTATGATCTTCCGGGGATTGTCATGCCGAGCCTTGGAATGGGGATGTTCGGGCTGATTGCGATTGTGAATATGCTTTAAAGAAAAGTTGCCCTGACGTAAGTAAAATAAAAGATGATACCCTGTTACAGAGTAGAATATGGCTCTGTAACAGGGTATTTTATTAATCGGTAATGGACTCCATGAATATGTTATTGAATTTTTCAAGCTGATCATAAATGATTCCGTGACCGCTGTCAGGTAAGGTTATCAGCTTTGAACCGGGGATGCCTTTATGTTGTAATTCGGCAAGCTCGCTGGAAACAATGAGATCTTTGTCGCCATGGATAATGTATGTGGGAACGTGGACACATCCGAGATCTTTCCGGCTGTCTTCATCACGCAGGGCAATAGCGCTTTTAATTGTTCCGATTCCTGACGCAGACAAAGCAATGTCCTTGAACCAGTCAACAACTGCGCTGGAATGTTGTTGTGCAAAAAGCTGTTTACTGAAGTTTTGGCATAGTTGTGGTCTGTCGGTTTGGGCATGGCTTATCAGGTCATCGACTTCCTGTGGCGATTTTCCGTATGGGAAGCCGGGACGCTGCGTAAAACATGGGGCGGCGGCAGAAAGCAGGATCAGCTTGCACACACCGGCTCCATGGTAACAATTCATATATCTTAAAGCAATTGCTCCGCCCATTGAAAAACCCACCAAAATAAAATTTTTAAGACAAAGATGTCGAACTATTTGATAAATATCGGTGGACATTTGGTCATAGGAATATCCGTTTACAGGCGTATCTGATTTGCCGAAACCTCTTAGATCCACTGCTACTACACGATATCCACAGTCGGTCAGCAGATTGATCTGATACTCAAAGATTTGATGGGACAGCGGCCATCCGTGAATGAGGAAAACCGTCTGCTTTCCATGCGGATGAAAATCGTAAAAGGCAATTTTTGTTCCGTCGTTTGATGTGATAAATTTCATAAATCTCTCTTTTACCTGTTTTTCATATTTTATTCAGTAAGGTTGGGTAGCGTTAATTTGATTATTTTTAATAAAATCTGATTGTGCAAAAAAGTTTCAGGAGGCGTATAATATAAGCGAAGGACAATGTAAATCAGTCATTTAAAGCAATAGCAGAATAGGAATACAGATGAAAAATAGAAAAGATAAAAAGATGCAACCTGCCTCTGGTATACGGAAACTATACATAATAAAGTTGGTCGGGCGCTGCATAATATGCTGTCTTTGCGGGATGATGTATGTAGCAGACAGAGAATCATTTGAAATTATGAATGGTTTGAATTTTTTCAAGCGTTTTTCGCCATTTCATATTATATGGGCAATCTGGATGGCCGACATGTTGCTACAGGTAGTTCCTATAAAGAACCGGATTCCACTTGGTTCGCAGAAGCTGTTTCGACTCCGATTTCGTCCAATTCGAGAAAAAGTGAATGTCCAGCGGCTCAAACAGTATATTGTGTCGACAACAAAATCTGCATATAAAGTATTTGTTTTATGGACAGCACTGATTATTGTATTGGGTGTGCTGTATACGCATAAGGTAATTGATGATGCATTGTTATTTATGATCACAGTTGTATTTTACGTATGTGATTTGATCTGCGTGCTGGTCTGGTGTCCATTCCGTCTGATCATGCAGAACCGCTGCTGCACGACCTGCCGTATTTTTAACTGGGATCATTTGATGATGTTCAGCCCGCAGTTATTTGTCAAAGGATTCTTTTCGCGCAGCCTTTTTCTGATGTCCATAGTTGTGTGGATTGTATGGGAACTGTGTGTGCTTTTGCATCCTGAGCGATTTTGGGAATATTCAAATGAAGCGTTGAAATGTGCGAATTGTACGGATAAGCTTTGTACGCAGTATTGCAAGAAATTACGGAGTCCGAATGGCACAGACTGAACTGTTTACATCATATTTTGGATATCAAAATGCTTGATGAAAGCAAAAAAATGAACATGATCAAAAAAACAGCCGCTGAAATACTGGGGGATGCCGAAACAGAAATAATATGGTATACTGCAAGGGAGAGGCTAAATAAGAATGGAGATTTACTATGACGAGTGAAGAATACAAAAAACTGTCGCAAAAGGAATTTGACCGAGCGGCGGCAAAATTTGATGATGACGATCTAAGCATTTACAATGTATGCCGTAAAGATTATCCGGAAGTGCTGGCGGAAGCGGCGAAAGAGCCGTTTTCTGACTTGCTGGATGCCGGCTGCGGCACAGGGGCAATGCTTGCTATGTTCAAAAGGGATTATCCGGATAGAAATTATACCGGAGTGGATCTGTCGGAGAAAATGATAGAAACTGCAAACAAAAAGCATATAGATGGAATACGCTTTGTTGCAGGGGATTGTGAAAATCTTCCTTTTGAGGACAATAGCTTTGACGTAGTCACCTGCTCCTTGAGCTTTCATCATTACCCCCATCCTGAAAAATTTTTTATGAGCCTGCATAGGGTTCTGCGTCCGGGAGGCAGGTTTATTTTAAGGGAAATGGCGCCGTGCAACAAAGTATTGTTGTGGCTTATGAACCATATCCAGCTTCCGATAGTCAACATGGTCTTACATAAAGGGGATGTTCATGTTTACTCAAAGGATGATATACAGAGTCTTTGTGAGATCAGCGGGATGAAGCTGGAACTGTTTGAGGCCAGGAAAGGGCTCCGTCAGCATTGTGTGGTCAGAAAACCAACCTGATAGCAGGTAAAAGAAAAAAGCTAGCGGTGACTATAAAGTCACCGCTTGACTATAGGGTCACCGCATATCCGCTATAATACATCTTTTTTAAAGCTTCAGAGGAGTTATGTTTCTCCCCAATACAATACTCTTTCGACCATACCATATAGTAAGCCCAAGGCGTGTGGGATTCCTGCAGCAGTCCGATATCCGGCAGGATTCCGATCTCCGCAAGAGCGGCAACTTTATTTTTGCTGGTTGCGTTGATCAGCTCAAGGTATTCCTGATGATAATCGGTCGTTTTATATTCCGGAAGATAGATGTCTCTCGAAACAATATCGACATAATCGTCTCCCGGATACCCCTGTTCCAGCGGGTTGTTCCAGACCCAGAGAAGATTATCCAGCTTATGTACATTGACATAGTAGTCAAACATCAGCTTATACAATTCACGCGCCGTCTCCGGTCCTTTTGCGCCCCACCAGAACCAGATGCCTTCCGATTCGTGTAATGGGCGCCAGAGGATAGGGATATCCTCATCACAAAATATTTTAAGCTGCTTAGCAATAACGTCCATGTCTTGATAAAATGCAGTTCTTTCCGGTGTTCCTTCGATCAATACACGATCTGCGTCAAAATCTGTATTAGATGCATAGAAACTCTTATCACGACCGCCGATAGGAGAAAACCAGTGAAAGGTAAAGGTAAGTATACCGTCGCATTCCTTTGCCCATTTTAAGGCGGTCTGCAATGTATCCCTGTTCTCCAGAACTTCTGTCAGGCATTCCTCGGTGGTGTCATCATAATTGATATTAGGGGAATATGCCAGTAGCTCAAACCCACGGAGTTTCGGCGATTTTCCTGTAATATTTTCAATATAAGAAATTTCCTCCATAGGATTAGTCTGGGTATGCTGACCGGTAATGATTGCATTTCCTGCCGTCTCTGATAGATAGTTTAACAGCAATCTTGCGTTTTTGGATGCATTTTGATTGACTGGGATCTGCATGGTTGTCTTCCTCTTTCTATAAAAATAATCCTAGACAATTGTGTAACTTTTGATTTTTTATTATACCATATGCGAAGTATATGGTACAATAAGCGCAGGGAATGTGGTAAACTCGGATTTCTTCCGTTGCGGCAGCGTTCCGAAAGATCAGATACAGGGGATAATAACGAGTTTTGTGATTGCAGTCTGTTTGTAAGATAGTCATTTTGGAGGAAAAAATGTTTCGTAAGAAGATAAAAAAGGAATCATACAATAAAGAGGAGCAGAAACCGGTCATCAGAAGCAGTATTTGTACCGGGGAGAAGGTGGCGGGTTTTAAAGAACTTCGCACCGGAAAATTTACGGAAGTAATGCTGATCAGGAATGATAAGGATATGGAAGAATTTCTTGAGAAGTATGATATGCCTGCGGTCCCAATATCACAGACCGCAGGCTGAGAGAGAAAAAACATTAGGAATATTATTTAATGGCGTAAGCTGCCATTACGGTATAATCGCTTAAACGGGGTTCTACTTCGTCCCAGAATCCGAAAATATCAACGTCCTCTCCTTTTTCGCTTAGATCAAGCATAATGATATATCCCTGTTGATAATTTTCATCGCAAAATTTAATAAAAAATTCATCGTTCATGCTGCTGACCATGGCGCTTTCCTGATAACCTTCCGCCATCAGTTCGCTGTAAGTCTTTCCTTCCATTGATGTTTCCCTGGTGCAATTGCCGTCTGCGTCGCAAGCCTCCAGCTGTGATTTGGTGTAGATCTGATAGCTGTAATCGCAGTTAG
>CAMWHY010000174.1 GCA_947174185.1 uncultured Lachnospiraceae bacterium
CCTTTATACATATCAATACATGCAATATTATTGATTAAATGAAGATCATAATACCGCGCCACCGGTTTTGTCAATTTCTCCGTGCTTTCAGGATCATCTGCAGCGCTATATACCTTAAATATATCTATTTCCTTTACGATCTCCGGATGCAGATTGGCGCCATTATAATGCACCAGAACATTTCTGCCTTGTAACGCTTCCAACAATTCTCCGTACATTCTCATTAAGGGAGGATATCCGATCCTCCACAATCTGTCCAGGTCGTAAAACGGAAGCCAATGCATGTCGCACAGATATTTTGGAGTGCAGCAAAATCCCTCAATATCATATCCCTGTTCTTTCCTGCGCTGAATCAGTTTATGATGCCATTGAACTACCCTTTCGCTTGCTGCGCTATATACCCATAAATACTTAAGCATCGCCCCTACTTCTCCTTTTTACGATTTTCTAACCTGCCGCTTCGCAATGAAATATTACGATACGTTCCTGCTGCCACCCTCTTTAAAAAAGCCTTGTATTCCTTCTCCTTCGCACGACATTCCTCTTTGGAAGGAAGCTTTAGGTAGTCGCCAAATTTCCGATCCCATGTAATCGGCTCAAAACATTCCCAGCCTCCCCCGGGACAAAATGTCAGCTCTCCTATATACAACTGGCCGTTACCCTCCATGAAATCAACACGCACAAGCGGAAATCCTTCCGATACCTTTCTTGCAATTTCCAGCATTTTTTCATAATTCCTTGGGCGTGGCATGATCTTACCACTGTTTGGATACAATCTTGTAAAATTCAGAAAATTCCAGTCTTTATCATAAAAGTCAAATGTCATGTTCTCATGAGACTGCCTATTCATGGTTAAATAACTATAAACCGGCTCTCCGTGAAAGCAAAAAAACTTATAATCATACAAATCGGGAATCTCTGTCATCCCACCGTTCTCTGATTTCACATAGGATCTGTCCTCCGGGTCCTGTTCTATATATTCCTCCACAAAAAAGGTGGGTTCAAAGACATCATAAAACCATTCTCCCCCACTGGATGCATAACATCTGCTCTTCCATTCCTGCAGCATCCCTTCCAGCTCTGACATATCCCATTTCGCTTTATCATAACAGATGCTCACACCCCCGCAGCCTTCTGATGATTTTACCACAAAACGTTCCGGAAGGCTCTTATATAACTTCTGGAAAGATTCCATATCTGTAAATACGCCTAAGTTTTTGGGAATATATTTCCCATATCCCTTTTTCGCAAGATATTTTTTTGCAAGATACTTATCTGCACAGACCGGAATCCGGTAATCCCTGTAATTGATTTTCAACCATTGAATTTTTTCAGAAAAAGTCTTCGGGTGTTTTAAATCAAGCGCATAGGGCATATGCTCCGGCCAATGCCACAAAATAACATGTTTTTGTATGAATCTGTTATCCCTTAACATGGCACGATCGATCTTTCTGTCTAACCAGTCCTCCATCCTTTTATGATATGGAGTAGGCAGCATATGCCGCAAGGTTCCTCTGATAATATGTAAAATTGATCTGAACTGATTATTTTTCATTGCAATGTTTCCTATTCTCTTTACATATAATCCAGCAATTCATCAAATCTTTCTTTTACGTCGAATGCTTTCGCCGCTTTTTCTCTGTTTGCAGCGCCGATCCTGCTGCAATGTTCCTTATCATTTAACAATGCGGCTATTTTTTCTGCGCACTCTTTGACGTTTCCCTGTTCAAAAAGGTATTCCTGATTTTCCCTGCATAATACTTCCCGGATTTCAGGCAGATCTGTTGCCGCCACCGCAAGTCCCGTCATTGCCGCCTCGATCAAGGCATTGGGATTTCCTTCCGAAAAGGTACTGAATGCGCATACGGAAGAAATTTCGTATAATCCAAACACATCGCTCACAGCTCCCAAAAACCTGACACTTTCTGAAAGACTATTTTGCACGACCCAGTCTGACAACTTAGCGTATTGATCGTCCCATCTTCCCGCAAGAACCAGTAGCAGTTTTTTGCTGCCGCACTTCCTGACAACATATTTCCATGCCCTGAGCAATGTCATATGATCTTTCGCAGAAGAAAGATTGGCGACCATGGTCACTATCTGATAGGAAGCGTCTATCCCCAGCTTTTCATACCATTGCTCACTGGAATATTCCGCCTTTTTTCTTTCCACTCCGTTATATACGACCTTAGCGTTTATTTGATAAGTTTCGGCCAGCCATTTTTGACCGCTCACAGAATTTGCCAGAACAACATCCGCCGCCTTGATGGCTTTTTCCTGAAGCCTGTTTTCACAATTTTGAATGCCGGCGTCTCTTTGATACCATAGAAAGCGGGGCGTATTTTTATCCAAATACCGCGCCATCCCTGTGACCGTTCCCGGTACCGCGCAATAGGAAACAATGGTATCGTAGGCATTCCTTCTCAATAATTCCAACAGACCTAACAGGCAATTTCCTAATAAGGGGCTACAGCCCGCCTTCATTTTATGATAAAGTAAGATCCTGCAATGTAATCTTCTAACCCTCCCAAAAACCTGATCACTTACATCAAAACACGGGATTCCCATCTCCGTGCAGGCCTCTTTTATCACATTACCAGAGCTGCCGTATGCCTTACCGATCCCCGCAAGCGCAACATCAATATCTTTCTTCTTTAAGTAGGCGGCAAAACCCAGCGCCTGTCGTTCTGCGCCACCCATCTCTAATGTTGGAATAAATAACAGCACTCTCTTACCCATCTTATACAAATCCCCTGCCGTCAGATCTTATGATTCTCCCATTTCATTACAACTCCAAGCTTGCCTCTAAAGGTATCGTTGGGGTACGCCTGATTATAGATTCCATCCTGTACCACAGATAACGGGATCTTAATGCCATCGCCAGTGCAGCTCCTCACATTAAAAATAGTGGAACGTATTACAAGTATATAATCCGTTGGTCCCAAAAAATTGGCAGGTATCGAAGTCTTAGAGACATATCTTCCAGGTAAAACCTTTGACATTCCTTCCCCCTGCTCATCATTAAAACTCCTGCAGAGCAATTCTCCGCCGCTGTCACAAATATCATAATAAACCCTAAATCCGCTTTCTGTAGTCAACAGCTCATATTCCAGCCGGATATCTATCGGCGAAGCGTTCCCCACAAACCGATTGACTTCCTTACCATTTTGAGTGACAGAAATATGATGAAACCGAAAGCTTGGGTCATCCGGCAGTTCATTGATTTTTTCTTTCAGGTCAAATTCATCCTTCATAAAAGGATTGTCAAAATATGCGTTAATGACCTCCTGCATCTCGCCTGTATGCGTTATTCTGCCCTTGTCCAATAAAATTCCTTTATTGCATATCCCCTTGACCGCGCTCATATTGTGACTGACAAATAACACCGTCCTGCCTTCCTTGGAACTAAGATCGCCCATCTTTTCAAGCGCTTTTTTCTGAAAAGACGCATCTCCCACCGCAAGCACTTCATCCGCGATCAATATTTCACTTTCTAAATGCGCAGCAACTGCAAAGGCAAGCCGCACATACATACCGCTTGAATATCGTTTCACCGGAGTATCAATATGCTGTTCTATCCCGCTAAACTCTATAATCTCATCAAGTTTATCCGTAATCTCTTTACGGCTCATTCCAAGAATTGCGCCATTCATATAGATATTTTCTCTTCCGGTCATTTCCTGATGAAAGCCTGTCCCAACTTCCAAAAGGCTGGCAACTCTTCCCTTGATCTTAACGCTCCCTGTGGTGGGAGCCGTAATTTCACTGATAATCTTTAATAAGGTGCTCTTTCCAGCCCCATTTTTTCCTATCAGACCAATTCTGTCGCCCTGTTTGATTTCAAAGTCAATATCCTTCAGAGCCCAAAAACCATCCTGTCCGGAATCCGCAGCAGGTACCTCTTTCTTTTTCCGGGAGATCCATTCCTGAAGATCCCGGAAAAAATACCCGGTATTGATCTGTCCCAGCTTATAATATTTTGATATATTTTCTGCTTTAATTACAACTTCGCTCATAAATTAACCGCCCTATATGACATCTACAAAAGATTTTTCATTTTTTCCAAAAATATGGAAACCATAAAGTGTAATAATAATACACAACGCAACACTTACCACCCAGAATTCCACCGGAATGTCTCCCACTCCAAAGACACATTTTCTGAAAACTTCCAACGGGGCGCTCATAGGATTAAAAAACAGCACTTTCCCCAGTTTTTCCGGAACTTCCGATAGAGGATAAACCACCGGCGTTGCATACATAAGCAAGGACACCATATGACTTAATACAAGAGCAAGGTCGCGGTATTTCGTAGTGATGGAGGTTACGATCAAACCTAACCCCGTTGCAAGAGCGCCGATCCATAAAATAATTACCGGTGCCAGAAGAATCCTCCATGATATGACCAGTTCATAGCCTTTATAAAAATTATAGAAATACAGGATCGCAAATAAAGCGCATTGGATCAGAAGCTTGATCATATTCACCATTACAATGGAAAACGGAACAAACAGTCTCGGATAATAGACTTTGCCAAACATTGCGTTATTGTCATTGAA
>CAMWHY010000175.1 GCA_947174185.1 uncultured Lachnospiraceae bacterium
CCTGTATATCGTCCGCGGCGCTAAAAGTATGACGGCAGGATATGAGCTGGCAAGGAAAAGCATTCCTACAGAGATGAAATTATACATGCATCAGGACACATTTATTTTTGATGAGGAGTACCTGAAAAATCTTATAGAGATGCTGCAAAACGCTGATTATGCAATGCTCGGACTCGCAGGTACCAAAAAACTTCCGGGGAGTGCAGTATGGGGAGAAAGCGATCCCGATGATATGCTGTTTTGTCTGTATCAGGATTTTACCTTGCAGGTGCTTGAGGCAGTTACAGGCGCATCTGCGGTATCATCCAGGGAATTATCAGCGGATATGTCCACCAGAGAAGGATGTCAGGAAGTGGAAAGTATTGATGGCGTATTGATGGCTACGAGGGAGGATGTGCCATGGCGGGATGATCTTTTTGAAGGATTTCATTTTTATGATATTTCCCAGTGTATGGAATACAGAAGACTTGGATATCGGGTGGGAATATTTGAAAATGGCGGGCGCGCAGGCGTTCTGCATGAGGTCAATGTCAGCAAAAATGAAGCATATGAGCGGCTCTATGAGGAAGCCCGCAGGAGGTTTCTGCAGGAATATCATGGGGAGTACGGTAGTGAAAGAGTGGGGTAGATTTTGCCGGAGATTTGTGCTAAAATCATTTTCGGAACAGAAATGTTCAGACTACAGGTTATGTAAAGTTGAACAATTAACTGAAAAAAGACAAGAGGAGAATTGAAATCATGGCTGGAATCATGGACAAAATACTGACGGACGGGAATATGACCAGAACTCCGTATAGTGTATGCGGTATGTATAAGGGATATTATGTAACGGTACATATGAATCAGGGATTTTTGCTCCGCATCAATTATAAGCTTGCGGAGAATATGGATCTAAACAGCTTTAAGAACAGGGCGTATGGCGTCATGAACCAGTTACGGGTTGCAGAAAAAAAGGTGTCCGCAACCAATGTCGTGGATCATGTCATCGAGGTAAGGCTGATGCCAGCTAGTCTTGCAAAGAATACGATTGCGATGATCGATTCGGTGACGAATCATCTCATCGGTTTTTTACAGGCAGAAGGAGCGAATACCGGATGCCAGTTGTGCGGCGCCGAATATGATGTCAACAGCTATGAAGTCAATGGCGCTCCGCATTTTCTCTGCTCTACCTGCGCAAGGCAGTCGATGAATCAGATGGAGGCGGAACGCCAGAGTAAATTAAGTGTAAAATCTAATCTGCCATTGGGCATCATAGGAGCACTGATTGGTTCCCTGCTCGGCGCTGTTTTGTGGGTGGCGATTTATCAGGGTGGTTATATAGCGGGCATAGCTGGAATAGCCATTTTTATGGGTGCAATGAAAGGATATTCCATACTTGGTAAAAATGTGGACAGAAAGGGAGTGGTGGTATGTATTATTATCACTATCATTATGATCTTTTTGGCAAATGAGTTCGCTATACGTCTGGCGGTGTATCTGGCTGCAAAAGAACAGCATCTGCATATGTCATTTGAGGAGATCAACAGAAAATGGTCAAGATTTATGAGTGATAGCGAATTTAAGGGGGCATATATAAAGGATCTGTGTGTTGGATATATTCTGGCGGCTATTACGCTTTTTGGCACTGCAAAACAGGCGTTTAGAAATGCCGGCGGAAGCTATTCCATGAAGAGAATGTAATTGCGGATATTGAAATGGAGTGAAAGAACTGCATAGAAATAAAAGCAGGAAAAGCATAAGGAAAATATGTATGCGGCTATTGAAACGTAATAGCCGCATTTATTATTGGATAAACTGATTCAATCAGCTCTTTCTGAGAGCCTTGGGTGGATGCGCAGGGATTTGCAGTGGAATTGGTTTATAAATAATTTATAAATGCTTTATAATTAAATGAAGGATTTCTAACATGTGATTCGTTATATATTGTGAGAAGAGGAAAGCGGGAGGAAACGGATGTGGATTCCAATGAGCGTCTGACGCAGATGATAGAGCAGTATCAGCATCTGATATTTTCTGTCTGTGTGAAGATGACGCAGGATTACTTTGCGGCAGAAGATCTGGCACAGGATACCTTCTTAGCAGCGTTTCGTCATTTGGATCGATTTGACGGAACGAATGAAAAAGCGTGGCTGTGCCGGATCGCATCAAACAAGTGCATCGATTACATGAAACAGGCGGAGCGAAGAAGCGTCCCTTCCACCGAGGAGGTGCTGGATATGCAGCCAGCCGGGTACGGTCAGCCGGAAAAAGCATACTTGGAAAAAGATGCCTATCATGAATTGAAGATAAGATGCGGCAGTCTGTCGCCGCCTTATGACGGGATCGCCACCATGTATTTTATGGAAGGAAAGAAGGCAGCGGAGATCGCAGGATTGACCGGTAAGAATATTAAGACGGTTCAGACGCAGATCTATCGTGCCAGAGCGATGCTGAGGGAAAAAATTGAAACTGAAAAATAAAGATTCCGAAAGGTATGGTAATATCGGCGAATCTATAGGAAACAGCGGTTCTAATGATTTTGGGTGGAAAGGAGAGCGGTATGAAATGGGAATATCTGAGTGATGAAGAATTGGATCAACTGGTGAAAGAAATAGAAGCGGAACCTCTTTGTCAGGCGCCGGAATATTTAAAACCCATGATCCTTGATAAAGCGAAAGCATATGACAGGAGTGGTCATAAGACGTCTGCAGGGATGCAGCTCTTTGCCTACAGCGTCAAGATTATGGCAGCGGCAGCGGCAGCGGTTATCGTGATCCTTACCGTACCGGTGATGGATAAAGCGCAATCGTTGGACTATATGGAACAGTCTGCGCAGGCGGAACTGGAACAGATGCGGGACAGAGCGGCGGATAGAGAACAGGCGCAGATTCAGGATAGGACAGAGAATATGAACAGAGTCAATGTGCGGCGCGCCAGGGAGGAAGAACTGGCAGGGTTTCGGGAGAGCTTTTTTACCGGTAGATGGCGGGAGGAGCCTGGAGAGGAAGAAGAGGGACAGAACTCTGACGATTCTGATAAGGAAAGGTCAGAAGACACCGGAATTGACATTCTGGATTGGTTTCATGAAATAATCAAATAATCAAAATTTCAAAAGGAGGATGAAATAAGATGATCAAAAAGAAAAACAAATTTTTTACTTTTATCTTTTCGTTACTGCCGGGAGCAGGGGAGATGTATATGGGATTTATGAAAATGGGCGTCAGTCTGATGAGCTGCTTTTTTCTGACGGCGATGTTAGCTTCTATAGGAATGTATGATTTTATGATCTTGATTGCAGTGATCGTGTGGTTTTACAGTTTTTTTCACGTACACAATCTTGCCGGACTGCCGGATGAAACATTTTATGAGGTAAAAGATGCGTATCTGCTTCCATTTGCTGGAATGGAAGGTGAAAAAATAATTATCACAGGGACATATCGCAAAGTGGTTGCGGTCATATTGATTTTCATAGGTGTCAGCGGCCTTTTAAAATCATTTTATTATGTGACGGCAGATTATCTTCCGTTTATGGTTCGTGTGATTATAAGTGATTTTATGTTTTACTATTTCCCTAGAACAGCGTTAAGCATTGCAATCATTGTTTTGGGTATTTATATGATCCGTGGAAAAAAGAAGCAGATGGAGGATGAGAGTATACTATGAAAAGGATTTATCGGATCGGGACAATTACATTTGGCGTGACCTTGGTGACTGCGGGACTGTTGTTTTTGGCGCATACCTTTTTACCGGGGCTGGAATATATCATGATTTTCCGGTTATGGCCCTGCATATTCATTATGTTAGGAGTGGAGATTTTGTTTGCCGGCAGGAAGGAAGAAACAGAATTTAAATATGATGTGACTGCGATCATTCTCATGCTTGTTCTGATATTTTTTGCCATGGGAATGGGATTGGTGGAGGTCCTGCTGGAGCATTGGGAAACGTTTCGTTATTGGTAAAATGAAATTCATAATTTTTTAACATAATGGAAGCAATTTATAAACATTTCTATTTTATGATATCTGTGGCGCCGCATAAAGGCGGCGCACATCATAGCGTACGTGTCAGAACATCGGAAAGTGCGGTAAGAATGGAGGAACACTATGGAAGAAAATCTGTTCGGATTGGAGATATCAGATAATAACCCGGCGGTCAATGCGCTATTCCATCAGGCAATGCGTTTTGCCGGATCGGTTGTGGATTATAAAGAGCTGATGATGATGTATGCCTGTGCGATTCAGGAGATCAGGACAAAGCTGGAAATACTTGATACGGAATATAATGTGCGTTACCGACGTAATCCCATCACATCTATTACTTCTCGGCTGAAGAAGGCGTCCAGCATCATGTAAATGCTGATGCTGCAGAATCGGGGAC
>CAMWHY010000176.1 GCA_947174185.1 uncultured Lachnospiraceae bacterium
TATGTATTCCGCTCGGCTCAACAAAAACCGCCAAATCAATATTTTCTGCTTTCTAGCATGATCCGTTTTAAACATTACTGTTTAGAAACGGGATTCTGGGCTGCACAGATTCCTTCACCGACTAACTAAGACCGCCGGACGGATTCCCGTTCCAATGTTCTCCCCATGCGCCATAATGCCACTGATGGATACACCATCCATAGAACCGGTACGCAGCGTAAATTCTTCATTTTCTTCATAACGCAGATACCACCATGCATCTCCTGTTAGATTTCCGTACGCCCCCATACATTGGGCATACGGCGTGCAGGCAGTTCTGACATCATCTGTGGTATAATCAGGCTGCATTAGCAGATACCTGTTTAACTGGTCGCTATCCAGTAAAAAAACCTTCCCAATGGGCGTCTCCTGCACAATATTAATCTTGTCCCCTAATGCTGTCTCCAAAAAGTATCCGTTCAGCCATTGGCAAAGATCCGATGTCTGCCATGTTGCCGCTTCATCAGTATTGTGATAATATCGGCAGTCGATCACCTGCTCGGACAATAATAAGATCTGATCTTCCGTTTCATCCAAAATACGCCAGTTTAGAGGCTCATAGACAAAATATCTGTATTCTCCCCCGGCTTCCCATGTATCATGACCTTCCGCACCGTCCCCTGCATGATAAGTCGCCTGCTCGTATGCAACCCGGCGATATCTTGTCTCGCCTACCCAGGCATCGCCATTCTCGTCATAATCCGCATGCACGATATCTTCAGTCAGTGCCCGTCCCGTCACTTCTGATTGAGGATATTCTCCCAGAAGCATATATCCTTTCCGCCATGTTCCCTGCCAGTCCGGCTCATCATCGCCAGCTTGTCCAAAAGGCAGGCTGATCCCCGCATTTAATAAAATCGCCACAAGTACCAGTCCTAAAGTGATAATTCCTACCACACCCGCGGCTATATTCATCCGACGGGACATTTTGGCATCAATATTTTCCTGTTCTTTCTTTTGTCCGGGCTTTCCCATATAACATATCCCTTAGTTACCTTCCATCTATTTTTAACTGCATATTCCCTGTGTGCATCAGTCCAAAACAAAAGAGGCTTCCTTTGCGGATAACCTCCCTTTTTACGAAAAATTAACACTATCTACCGTTAATAGCGCCGCCGACTTTACTGTCTGTTTCTGTATCTTTCCTTGTGCCTCATCCTTCGACTTGCATTTGATAGCCTGTGAAATATCATTGGTAAAATAAAATCCCCTCATAAATTTCTCAGCCAAATATTCGCCGGATTTTGAATCTCTAACGACAAACCGCTCCGCCATACAATTCACCTAATCCTTTCTCAGAAACTACAGCTACAAGTTCTATACTTCGCATCAACACTAGCTGCTCATATAAAATCTCTCTTATTACATAGTATATCACAAGTTACATAAATTTGTCACCTATTAATCCTTATTAGAATCCATTTTTATAACACGATTCCTTCTACAACTGCTTTTGTTCTTTTATGATCCGCTGAAATTCTCCTGACTGGTAAATCATATGCAGCATTTCTTCCGATAAAACAAGCAAAAACTTCCCATATGCATTGATCGCGATGCCCGCCTTCTTTTTATCTTGAGAACAGATCATATCAATACAATCTGTAAATCTCATCACTGTAATCCATAGGGTTTCCTCCTGATCTCCCGTCTTCTTCCAATTCCCCAATAACATCTGATATTTGTCCGTAAACACAAGCAGATCACCCTTACCCGACGGATTAGGCCTGCTGAGTACAGCATACCCTTCTTCTCCCTTGTACATAGGCACCAGCACGTTGGTCATAAGCAGTTCTGATACGAGAATATCAAAATAGTCCGCATCTTTAATAAATTTCTTATATCCGTAAGACAACCCCCAAACATAAGGATTCTCTATAGCGGATGGATCCTTTCGATTGATCTGCGGCTTTACACTGGTCAATACAGCATATTTTACCACTTCTTTCCTGCCCGAAATATCATATATCTTAACCCCTGTAATCCGGTTGGTTGCTTCTTCTACCGGTTTCATCTCTCCGCCATCCTGTACAGCCAGGCCTATCACATTTACCATGCAGATCTGGTCGCCAGGTTCCAAAAGATACACCGCATCTCCATTTTTGATCGTACCGCGCATCATACCGACCGTAACGATTCCATCATTGCCCTGTGCCGGAAATGCTTCCTCGATCATCATTACAAATCGTCTGTTCTCGTCGTTTGTGCAAGATTGCTCCTTAATATTTACTTTATCCGCAAACCTGTTATATTCCACGGCTTCTGTAGATTTTTCCAGATCCGTCCCCTTCTTTTTTCCAAACTGAAATAAACCCATAAATCCTTTTCTCCTCTTCCCGAACGGCTATCGCCTGTTGCAAAACATCAAAATCTGATACACCCTTCATTATAATCAAATACCTGCGCAATGTCTATAGCATTATCCGTACTGTCTCCATAAGCGTTCATTATTTACCATTGTCATATTTTTTGACGACATTATATCATCTAAACTCGAAAGCTCGTGCTTTCGCACTCTATGTTTGACTTCGTCAAACGCTTTCTTGTTAATAACCGCAGAAAAACAAATGCCGCTTCGCGTCGCTTGTTTTTCTACTGCGGTTATTATATCATATAACATAAAAAGCCTCTTGCTGAAGGCTTTTTTATAAAAGAATTATTTTTATTTTTACAGTAATTTAATACTAAAAGATTTAAAGCCTAAACTACCCCTTATGAATATAGGCTTTCAAAAACATTCATCATATCCTCTGCCTGATGGGATGACATTTTTGCCGACAGCAGAGCGCTGACCCCAATCCTGATTCCCGGACCGTTTTCCTGCAGGAATTTCTCATCTACCTTTTCATCTTCAAATGTTAAACCGGTAAACTGATGAAACGCTGCATAAAAATCCAGAATCTGCTTATCCACAATCCCCTTCTGCGAGGCTCTTTCTTCCAAAAGCGCCTTATAAGACGTCTTCCTATCCGAGTCCTGTTTTCCAAGCAGTTCATTAGCGATACGAGCGATTTCCGTTGAATTGACCGGTTTGGGAAGAACCTCCTTTGCACCGATCTCTAATGCTTCTTTGATATGCAATGCGTCACCGGCTGAAGTACAAATCACTACATTAGCTGCCGGATCAACAGCCAGAATAGCGCGCAGGCATTCTAATCCGTCCATCTCGTCCATCATAATATCGCAAAATACAAGATCCGGCTTCAATGTCTTAAATGCTTCAAGTCCCTCTCTACCGTTAGACGCTTCT
The DNA here is from genome assembly GCA_947174185.1 of uncultured Lachnospiraceae bacterium. Classification (GTDB taxonomy): domain Bacteria; phylum Bacillota; class Clostridia; order Lachnospirales; family Lachnospiraceae; genus NK4A136. Next base: position 3,287 of record CAMWHY010000176.1, read on the forward strand.
CCGCAAACATGATATCCTTCATTTACTACTATTTGTCGAATCAAATTACGCGCCAATGTGGAATCATCAATCACTAATACGTTTAACATAGCTTTCTCCATAAAATAAAAACTTAAAACATAACTTGAAGTACAAAAAAGAATCCGCGTCAGCCTAAAGCAAATGGGATTCATATAGATCCGGTTCTTTTTATTAAGATGCGGGTAGCCGGACTTGAACCGGCACAGTATTGCTACTAATGGATTTTAAGTCCATCGCGTCTGCCTATTCCGCCATACCCGCAGATATTTTGCAAATAAGTGGGGCCTATAGGGCTCGAACCTATGACCCTCTGCTTGTAAGGCAGATGCTCTCCCAGCTGAGCTAAGACCCCTTATTACCAAAAATATAATACAAATTCGCAATTGAAAAATCGAAGATTTTTCTATGTGAAACTTAGAAGTTCTACGCAATTGAAAAATCTCTGATTTTTCAATTTAACAACCCTTTGTTGTGAGCGGTAGAAATTCTTTTCACAATTGAAAATTTTTCAATTTAGCGACCCAGATCGGACTCGAACCGACGACCTCCGCCGTGACAGGGCGGCGCTCTAACCAACTGAGCCACTAGGCCGTATGTTTTATTTAATAGATAAATACTATCATACCGAAAAAAAGAAGTCAATCATTATTCTTTCGGATGCTGTAATTATCAGCAATGGAACTAAAAATGGGAATCTGTTGATTCCCATCAGTGGACCTTCGGGGACTCGAACCCAGGACCGTCCGGTTATGAGCCGGATGCTCTAACCAACTGAGCTAAAGGTCCGAAATCCTATATTTTGTTAGCAAAAAGCCGATGATCGGACTCGAACCGATAACCTGCTGATTACAAATCAGCTGCTCTGCCAATTGAGCCACATCGGCAAAATTTTTAATGACTCCAACGGGAATCGAACCCGTGTTACCGCCGTGAAAGGGCGATGT
>CAMWHY010000177.1 GCA_947174185.1 uncultured Lachnospiraceae bacterium
ATATTGTCCTATTATTAGACATACAATTACTCGATATAATTATTTCATATACTTCTTCAGCTCTATCATCTTATCCCGCAGTTCTGCAGCAGACTCGAAATCCAGTTCCGCAGCAGCCTTACGCATCTGCTTCTCCATGGTTTTCAGCAGCTTTTCAAGCTCTTTTTCATTCATGGACTCTGGATCCTTCGCCAGCTGATCCTCCTGTCTGGCAATGGACTTGCTGATGCTGATCACATCGCGAACCGCCTTGCGGATCGTCGTCGGCGTAATGCCGTGTTCCTCATTGTAACTCTGCTGGATTTTACGGCGGCGGTTCGTCTCCTCAATCGCCTGCCGCATGGAATCCGTCATATTGTCAGCATACATGATGACGTGTCCATCCGCATTACGCGCAGCACGTCCTACGGTCTGAATCAGGGATGTGGCAGAACGCAGAAAACCTTCCTTATCGGCATCCATGATTGCCACCAGCGTTACTTCCGGAATATCCAACCCCTCTCTTAACAGATTGATGCCCACCAGAACATCAAATGCGTCCAGCCTCAAATCACGTATGATCTCCGCACGTTCCAGCGTATCGACATCTGAGTGTAAATATCTGACCCGGATGCCCACATTTTCCAGATAATCCGTCAGGTCTTCCGCCATGCGCTTGGTCAGCGTTGTAATCATAACCTTATTTTTTTTCTCTGTTTCCTTCCTGATCTCGCCGATCAGGTCATCGATCTGCCCTTCGATGGGATGTACAGAGATCTCCGGATCCAGCAGACCGGTGGGGCGGATAATCTGCTCTGCGCGCAACAGCTCATGTTCCGCCTCATAGTCAGAAGGCGTCGCCGATACGAAAAGCATCTGATCAATATGCCCTTCAAATTCCTCAAAATTAAGCGGCCGATTATCTAAAGCCGAAGGCAGACGAAAGCCATACTCCACCAAAGTCGTCTTTCTGGAACGGTCCCCCGCATACATACCCCTGACCTGCGGAATCGTCATATGGGACTCATCCACGATCATCAGAAAATCGCCCTTAAAGAAATCCAGAAGGCAGTGCGGCGGTGCGCCTGCAGGCATACCAGTCAGATGTCTGGAGTAATTCTCAATACCGGAACAGATGCCCGTCTCCCGAAGCATCTCCACATCAAAATTCGTCCGCTCATAGATCCTCTGTGCCTCGATCAGCTTGTCCTCCTGTTTAAAGAATGCAACCCGTTCCTTGGCCTCCTCCTCGATCGCTTTGCATGCCGCCTCCATTTTTTCCTTTGCTACAACATAATGGGATGCCGGAAAGATACTGATATGCTCCAAGGTACATAAAAGCTTGCCGGTCACTGGATCGACCTGCACGATCCGGTCGATCTCATCCCCAAAAAACTCCACACGGAGGATTACATCACCAATCTCAGCGGGATTGATCTCCAGAACATCTCCCCGGACTCTGAAACATCCTCTGTTTAAGTCCATATCGTTCCTATCATACTGAATAGCAATCAGTTCACGGATCACGTCATCCCGATCCTTCTGCATTCCGGGGCGAAGGGAAACGATCATTTCCATATAGTCCTCCGGACTGCCCAGACCATAGATACAGGAGACACTGGCAATGACAATGACATCATTACGCTCCGTCAGCGCCGCCGTGGCGGAAAGGCGCAGCTTATCAATCTCGTCATTTACCGAAGAATCCTTTTCAATATAAGTATCCGAAGACGGTACATAAGCCTCCGGCTGATAATAATCATAATAGGAAACAAAATACTCCACCGCGTTTTCCGGAAAAAACTCTTTAAATTCACTGTAGAGCTGGGCCGCCAGGGTTTTATTGTGGGCAAGCACCAGCGTTGGCTTATTCAGCGCCGCTATGACATTGGCCATCGTAAAAGTTTTTCCGGAACCCGTCACGCCAAGCAGCGTCTGGAATTGATTTCCTTTTTGAAAGCCATCCACCAATGCCCGGATTGCCTGAGGCTGGTCGCCGGTAGGTTCATAATCGCTGTGAATCTTAAATTCCATAAAAACGGGATCACCTCCAAAAATCATCTGTCATCCTTATACATTAAATAAAGCATGGCAAGAGCGGATTTTAGTATAGCACATTATAAATTAAATGTCCACGAAAAAGCAAACATTTGTTCTTTTTGTTGCCTTTTTATTTTGCAACACAATATCTTGTAGTTGCAATCGAATGTGTGTTCGTATATAATTATTTTATAAAGAACATATGTTTGTGTTGTTCTATTATTGATGCCTTTCCGTTGCACAACTGCTTTTAGGAAATAGAAAGTGGAAGTTTGCAAAATTATGAACGGATAGACTATAAACTAAAAAAATGATTACATGATATGTTGTTTTATGACCTGTCAATTTAAGGAGGATATTATATGGCATATTTAGAACATGGAAAAATATACGCTTTTGATTTCGATGGGACATTATGCCAAGAAGCCTATCCGGGTATTGGCAAGCCAAACAAGGCTATGATACGTTATGCAAAGAAGTTAAAAGAAAAAGGAAACCGTCTGATCTTATGGACCTGCCGCAATGGCCAGCCTCTGGAACATGCTATCGCATGGTGTCAGGAACAGGGGTTAGAATTTGATGCAGTCAACCAGAATCTCCCTGAAATTTTAAAGATGTTTGGATCAGATTCCAGAAAGATCACTGCGGACTACTATGTGGATGATCGGCTTTCAGGAATATCGCTGTTGCTGTTCACATCTTTCTTTTGTTCAAGCAACCGCCGCAAAACAAAATATAATCAGAGCAATCGCACCCTGTCGTCTGTCATAAATCTTGTCAGCAATTCCATCGCACGATTTTCCCAGCTTTGGGAGCGGATTGCGCTCTGAAATCTCCACATCATATGGTGTTCCTGTACGGTGAAACCCTTGAAGAAGGGCACAGCATTTCCATATACCCCCGATTGATCGTATGCTGTAATGGGTTTTTAAGTTCTTCAAGAAATCCCATCTGCAATATTCACCCGCAATTCCGACATCAGCTCTCCCAGCGTCATCTCGCCCCAGCTATAATTCATCAGATAGCTTCCCTTAAACAGGGTCGCATATTCTTCCTTTCCGGAAAGATAATCATATAAATCACAGCCGGCTTTCTCGACAATAAGCCTGCGTTTTCCGTCAGACACCTCTATAATATCTGAAATATCATATTCTTCCAATATATTTTTCAGACGAAGCGCAATCTTACGGTATCTTGCAAAGACAACGCTGCTCAAGGGCTCATCTTCCCACAAAAATCCGATCGCTTCCTCTGAAGAAACAAATCCGCCCTTTCTGTCCACCAACAGGGCAAACAGTTCCTTCGCCTTCTGGCTGCGAAATGCGATCGGTGCGCCATCTACAAATACATCAAAATATCCGAACGTCCTGATATATACCTTTTTGCCCGACCGTGTCTGAGGCTGTTCTGACGCTTCTTCAGCAATATTATACAGCATAATATACTTGGAAAATAAATTAGACTTTTTATCGGAGCATACTGCCCGGATTCTCCGTTCCTTCTTTCGCTTCAGATCATAATATTGAAATTCTGCTTCCCCATTCCGGAAGATTTTCTGAAATTCCTCATATGCTATGCCGCTGCGGGAAACAAAATCCTCTATCAACGTCTTTTGTTTCATCAGTAACAGCCATTCCTCTTTGGTATAACCAAAAAAGCTGCATAGGTTATCGCTTGTATATAACGGCGTTACATAACCTCCTTTTATTTCAAAAGCAGCTATGCCATCCGAGAAATTCATAACCAGATTTTTCAGGGAATCATTTTCATTGCGCAGCATGCTCACTTCTGACTCATCCGGTATACACCGGCTGCAGAACAGATTGACAAGCTCATCGATCTTTAAAAAGATACCGTTATAAACCTTTACCGCACCGTCCAGATCATATGCCCGATAATTGATCTGGACCGGCTCTGTCTCTTCCCCGGTACGCCTCTCCTCAAAATACCTTTCAAAATAATCCTTCACCCGTTCCTGATCTTCCTTGATCACACTGTCATGAATCCACTTTTCTGTGGCTGTTTCCATCTGCATAGGAATGTTTTCCATCTGTCCGGAGGGACCGGATGCTTCCCCATAAAAATACTGCACCGTATCATTGGAAAAATCATAAACGGACAGCATATGATAGCCTCCGGACAGCACAGTAAGATATCTGTTAATTTCTTTGCTTCTCTTTTCATAAT
>CAMWHY010000178.1 GCA_947174185.1 uncultured Lachnospiraceae bacterium
CAGTTATGGAAGCAATACTGCAAGTAATGAAATGTGTGATTTTCTTATTTTAAATATATCTTCGCTGCAATTAATTCCGGTTACAATGATCGCCTATCGCACGCAGTATGGAAGTGAAGATCCGACGGCGATTATAGCGCCGGCAATTGTTGCAACTTTTTGCAGTACCCTTGCGGCAGTCATTTTCTGCAAATTGATGAGAATGAGAAATTGATAGCTTCATTCAATGTTTTGTAATTGAAATAAAATAACAGATATGATATAATAAGCGCAAGGTAATACCTTGCGTTTAAAAATGTGAAATAACCCTTTATATTTTTAGAATAAATTATTCCAGCTTTGCTTTATGGCAGGATAACCCCAATACGGCTATATACCATAAAAGTAAAGGTGGAATTTATTTTTTATAATGACTTTATTTTATATCACTATCATCATTTAACGGTCTGGAAACCGTAAATCAAAAATTAAAGGAGAGAAAAAATGCGGAAAAGTATAAAAGTAATGGTGGGAGTCAGGGTGGTAGCGGCTTTTTTATCTGTTCTGCTATTTAGTTTCCTGACAACAAAGAATATTATCGATATGGATCGTTCTGAGGAATTTAATGTTGCAGTGAATGCCCTTTTGCAGAGAGCGCAAAGTGCAGAAGTGGCTCATTATAAATGGTCTGCTAATCTCAGTAACGCTTTATACAGTGGTACTGAATTTACCGGAAGTACGGACCCTACCGGCTGTATATTGGGGCAGTGGCTCTATGGTGAAGCGGGAACAGATGATGAACAGATTCTTGATTTAAGAAATCAGATGGAACCCCTTCATAAAGAACTTCATCAGTCAGCCGTATATGTTTTGGAATTAATGGAAACGAATCCAAAGGCGGCGAGGGAATATTATCAGGAAACGATTCTGGCTAATCTGACGGTTCTGGTTGGTCTTTTGGATAAAGTTGTGGAACGTGGTTTAACGCTCAATGAAGCAAGTACGGAAAGTATGAAAGAAACGGTGTCAACGATGCACATAATCACTGCCGCAGGGTTATGTCTGGTGCTGTTTTGCCTTCTGAGTCTGGTGATTTATATCATGCGTCGCGTGGTAAGACCCATTCTATTGATTACGGAAAAAACAAAACCGTTACAGGATGGCAATATGAAATTTGAGTTGGATTATAAAGTCAATGATGAAATCGGCGATCTTGCCAAAACGCTGAAACACTCCATCGAACAGACGTGTCAATATATAGAAGATATTAATCGCATCATGAGCGAACTGTCCGTAGGTAATTTTAACGTATCGGCATCTGTTCCTTTTATTGGGGATTTTAGCTCTATTTCGGACTCAATTGATAGTTTTACGGATTCGCTTTCTTCGGTTATCGCTAATATCAATAAGGTGGAACAGAAAGTATTCGGTCATGCAAGCAGTCTTTCCAATGGTTCCCAGATGCTGGCAAAAGGTGCAATGGAGCAAGCCAGTGCAGTGGAAGAACTATCATCTACTCTATTGGAGCTTTCTAAAAGTGCGGACCAAAATATCCAGATGGCGGCTGATATGCGGAATAACGCTCATCTCACCGGAGATCAGGTGAATTTAAGCAGCCGGCAGATGGAGCAGCTGGTGAAAGCAATGGTGAATATTAGTGATACATCCAAACAAATTGAGAATATTATTGCAACCATTGAAACAATTTCTTTCCAGACCAATATACTTGCTCTGAATGCTGCTGTAGAATCCAGCCGGGCTGGTGAGGCGGGAAGAGGATTTGCGGTGGTAGCGGAGGAGGTTCGTAACCTTGCTGCCCGGTCTGATAAGGCGGCCAAAGCTACGAAAGAATTAATAGAAAGTTCTGTACAGGCGGCAGAACAAGGGAGTAAGATTGTGGAAGAAGTTTCAACATCTTTGCAGAAAACTCTTCAATTGGTTACCCAGTCCAATCAGGCGATTGATGAAATAACGGATGCTGTACAGGTTGAAGCTACTGCAATTTCACAGGTGGCCGAAGGCATCGGACAAATATCCGATGTGGTACAGGCAAATTCTGCTAACAGTGAGGAGTCTGCAAGTGTAAGCGCTGAATTATATGAACAGGTAAATCTGCTGCAAAATCAGACCCGTACTTTCAAACTGAAAAGGAGTTAAATAGATAGCTATTGTTTTACATAGTTGGAAAAATATGGTACAATATACGAAAGCAATGAGTAGTAAAAAAACCATAAAATAAGATTGGGGTGATCTGTATGAAATGTACCAGAATCGCATTGGAAGCTGAAGTGGAAAAGTATGAAGTCGGAAAAAACATGGAAGACGGATTTGAATTATTATCCGATGTCGTGACAAAAGGCTGGATCATTACAGATTCTCTGGTTCGGATCAAAAGAGAAAATGGTTCTGTAGTATGTCCTTATATCAATACCCGCAGGGGACGCACATTTATCGGCGAAGGTGACTATGTAGTCAGGGACATCGATGGGACAAAGCATGTGTGCGGCGAGGATAAGATCTTCAGCCGCTATCAGAAGGTAGAGTAAAAGAACCCTAACCTTTTTCCATCAGTAAGAGTAAAACGGTAACAACATTGATCAGATTCGTGAGACGTTCTGTGTTATCGGGCTGCTCTAAAGATAACTGTTCCAGATCACCGATGCTTCCCATAATTAGCGGAATATTGGGTATTTCCACCACATTTAATCCCTCCAGATGCTCATGCATATAATCCTGAAAGGCTTTCCAGGGGATTTCATCGACCGCCATAAGATGATCCCGGATATTTTCGCAGATCGTTGCAATCAGACCGCGTAATTCACGGGTAGAGATGGAACTAAGAGTTTTGTTCCGGTCCGTGAAAAAGAGAAATACGAGGATCATCTGCACAATATTTGCGGCACGTCCGATGTCATCCGGTTTTTCTTCGGAGAAAGATCTAAGACTTCGGATGGCGGTAAGGATCTGTGCGATTTCTTCAGTATTCATACGCTTCTGCGATTGGAGGCGGTTATGGATATAATTCTGAAAAGCTTCCCATGGAATCTGGCTGATATTCATCTGACCGGCCAGTAACATCTTGTGGATAGAAATAGTCATATCCGTGAATTCGCTTTCGGAGACAACCCTTCTCATATCATGGGCAGAATCAAAAATGCCCGCTGCGATTTCACGAACGATCTCGATCGGAACATAGGATACCCGTTCCCAGTTTGGTTCTACCTGTGACATGGTTTCCGGAGTCAGCAGTCCCTTTTCATAAAGTTCCTGTAACCGTTCTACATCGCCGAGCAGCCAAGGAAGAGAGGCTGTTATTTTGATTACGTTGTCTTTATAAGGAGCGTAGCATTCCGGTAGCAGGTCATTGACTTTGATCCAGTCGTCTTTCCATACTTTAAAGACTTTATTTTCCCATTGAGAAACAACATCAGCCGAATTGTGGATCATGATATGATCGCCATATAAAACACAGATTTTCATTTCATCCATCCCTGCGAGGGTATGGAATAAATGGCTGTAATAGGGATTAAAAAGTTTCGGATAGATCCAGCTTTGAAAAGAACCAATCATAGTTGATTTTTTATATATGACCGTATTGATTGACGTCGTGATCCAGCCATGGACATGATAAAATTCCGTCGGTTCGTGATAGATACGTTTTTGGATTCCATGATAAGCAAAGGTCTGGTTCAGACAAAGAATATCGGGATCTTCTTCCAGCGCTTCTATAACGGCGGTCAAGACTTCTTCCGTAAACATGCACCGATCCTTGGAAGGCCATATATAATCATATTCCCGGAGCATACCGTGACCGTTAAAGATCATTTCCGCCCGATGGTTATCTTCAGGAAAATGTAAATGATATAAGTTGGTAAATCCCTTGCTGCGAAAATTTTCTACCACTTCTTTAGTCTTGGTGTCGCTGCTCCCATCATAATAATATACGTCTATATGCAGATCATAGAGATACTGTGCCGTCAGGGAAAGGATCTCGTTGACTGCTTCCGGATGATGATAGGTGGGGATTCCGATTGCCACTGATTTCATAATGTTTTTTGCGGATAACCGCTCCTTTCAGATTTTTAGGCTTATTCATATCCATTCAGGGCGCTGCTTTTGACAAGTGCCATACTGCAATGTTTTGCAGGTTTCTGATAAATTATATTA
>CAMWHY010000179.1 GCA_947174185.1 uncultured Lachnospiraceae bacterium
CGCAGAATACGTCAATTATATATATAGCTGTTGCATTTGCAGTACAGACGGTTGCAATGTCATCTTTAAATTCACCGGCAACCGCAATGGCTCTGAGCGGACTTGAGGGCAAGGAGCGGGTTGACGGCAGTGCGATCTTTAACACACTGCGGCAGATTTCAAGTTCGCTTGCCTCCACGCTTTCTGTGTTGATTTATACGTTGATCGGCAGTAATATGACTGCTATTCATGGCGTATATGTGTATTTCGGACTCGTAACGATAGCCATTGCTGTTGCAGTAATTTTATATCTGAAAGCCGAAAGCAAAAAATCAGAGTAATCATTTATGGATTGACTAAAAATAGTTGCATATTCGGCGTGGATACCGTGTATCATTATGAAAAGAGAAGAATATTGGATTGGTATTATATTTTAATTAAGAAATTGGGTTAAAGGCTATTGGAAATATTATTAGTGGATGAAGGTGAGTGTAGATCCTTTGGACATTTTGCGAAAAATGCTTGTATAATTATATAGGATTTACCAATTGTATTTTGGCAAGCCATCGGATATAATAGTATTAACCTGAAATGCAGTGAAGGTTCCTATTGTTTTTGAGCCTACATTACTTTAAACGGGATTCCTATATCGCCACGCGGATGTCAGGCCGCCTTAGTCAGTGGAAGGCAGATGTGCTGGCTGCGGTTGCCCACCTAGCTTTGCTAGGAGTCAAAAAATAGGAACCGCATTTTAGGGGTTACATATTTTATACGAAAGAGTATGAAAAAACAGAAGAACAGTGTGATGTACTACATTTAAAAGCTTTCTTACCATAAGGGAAGTTTAGAATGCAAAGGACAATAGAATAGGATACTTAAGATGAAAGACACTTAAGATAAAGGATAGGAGAAACAACCTAAATTGTTTCTCCTTTTTCGTTTTTCAGTTCTGAAGGGGAAAGTAATTATTCTAAAGATAAAAAGCATTTTAAAGGTAAAAATCGTTTTAACATAAAAATCATTCTAAAGATATTAATCATTCTAAAGATAAAGCGAATTCAAAGATTATAGATCAATAAGGAGCTTCCCGATGAGAGATTCTATATTTCGGAAATTATTTATGATACTGATTGTTGTGATGGCGTTTTTTGATGTAAAGCTTCAGGCGGCTGTTGAAGAAAGGCATATGAATCAATATGTGGAGCGTTGTCTGGACCGTACAGCGGCTGTCTTTTCAATGGAAGAAAATACAGGGAATGAGGCATCCAAAAATGAAAATGGTGAAGGCAGACAGGCGTCCCGGAGGGAGGAATCTGGCAGAAATGATAATGCTGGAGATCCGCAGGCGTCGGCTTCTGAAAATCAGGCAGGTGCAGTTGACTCGGAATCGGAATCTGCGACTATGGCGATCCGTGTCCTGCTGACCGGAGGGCAGGGGTATACGCATCATGATTTTACGTTGTCCTTTGAGGAAGATTATTATATTCAGAATGGACAGGAAGTATATTATGGGGAGGCAGGAACATCAATTAATGAAGCGGATATTGCCAGCCTGTTTGCAAGACAAAGCGAAAGGAACGATCATACCGGTAATGTGCAAAGTAATGGACAGTCGTTCGGAGAGGAAGACGGCTTAATCGTTGGTATTTGGAGGAATGGCGGCTGGGATACGGATGCAGAATGGAAGTTAAGCATGGACGGCGGTGTGGGGGAAACCTATCAGGGGATTCTGGTGATCTCTGAGGCGGATGGGGGATATTATCTGGTCAATACGCTGCCGTTGGAAAGCTATCTTTATTATGTCCTCCCCTCGGAAATGCCCTCGAATTATCCGATGGAGGCATTGAAGGCACAGGCAGTCTGCGCAAGATCGTATGCAATGTTGCAGATCAGGCAGGGGAGGATGGAACAGTATGGGGCAGATGTAGATGATACCACTGCCTTTCAGGTTTATCATGCACAGGGAACTTCGGAAGCCGCCAGGCAGGCAGTGGACGAGACGGCAGGGCAATACCTGTCTTATCAGGGAGAACCTATCGAGGCATTTTATTATGCATGTTCCTGTGGACATTCCACAACAGCGGATATCTGGCGGGGCAGTGCAGGGCGCGATTATTCCTATCTTGTATATCAGGATTATGGCGCGTTGGAACAGGAGTCGCCGTGGTACCGATGGAGTTACCATGCGAAGCAGTTTGATATTGAGACGTTAAAAAGCAGGCTTCTGGCTGTTCTGGCGCAGAATAAAAATTATATCAGTATCTACAGCGGGGAAGGTAGTTCCAAGGAAGGCTGGACCGAGATTACGGATCGTGGAAAGATGGAAGCGGTCATCAGCGGAATGAGTGCGGTACAGGATATCCAGGTACAGGAACGGCTCGCCGGAGAAGTGGTGGACTGCCTGCATATTGTAAGCGGAAGTTATCACATTATGATAGAGGGGGAATATCATATCCGGAACGTATTGACGGCGGATGGATATATGCTGATAAAGCAGGATATGAGCGTTTCGGAAGGACTGACGCTTGTTCCCAGCGGATTTTTTGAGATAGAAACTGTAAAGCAGGACGGAAACCTGATTGCTTATGTATTGAAAGGCGGCGGCTTCGGGCATGGCGTCGGTATGTCGCAGTACGGGGCGAGATACCTTGCAGAAGAGGGGAAGGATTATGAATACATTTTGACATATTATTATGAAAATGTTACCATGGAAATGATTTACTGATTTGAGATTCTGCTAAGCGGAATCAAATTTGTACCTGCGGTCCAAATTCGCAGACTGTGGAAAGAGGCATGGTTATTAGTATGCTAGAAAAGATCAAAAATATAAGTATTCGATTGATCAATGTGATACTTGCAATTAGTAAAGCGTTGCGGGAAAGCAAAGCGTCCCTTTTTGCGGCAAGCACCGCTTTTTTTGCGTTTCTTTCCCTGATTCCGATGCTGATCCTGGTCTGCAGCATTCTGCCTTTTATTAATGGCTCTCAGGAAATGTTTTTATCCGTGATAGAGGCGGCCCTGCCTCATTCCTTAGAGGCGTTCAGCACATCTATTTTAGAAGAAATCTATGACAAATCGATCACGTTGCTTTCCATTTCTGCGATTCTGATGCTGTGGGTTGCCGGAAAGGGTTTTTATGCTTTAAAGGCGGGAATCAATGCGATCCGGCATGTCAAAGAATCCAGAGGGATGTTTATTCAGCGGTTGGTAGCGTCACTCTATACGGTGGTATTTATTCTCTGTATTGTATTTTCATTTGCATTTATGTTGTTTGGAAATTACCTGAATGAGGCGTTGATACGTATTCTTCCTACATATAGTTATTTCTACCAGTTTATGATGCATTTTCGGTTTTTATTTGTGTGGGCGGTGATGACCGTGTTTCTGCAGATCGTATTTGCATCATTGCCCAATGAAAAGGTATCTGTCAGATTGCAGTTGCCGGGAGCGCTGTTTTCCAGCATAGTATGGTCGGTATTTTCCTGGGGATTTTCCATCTATATTGATAAAATGAACGGTTTTAGCATGTATGGAAGTCTGACAACGATCATTGCGGTCATGATGTGGTTGTATATAGGTTTTTATATTCTGTTGATGGGAGTATCTATTAATGTTCATTTTGAGAAGGAATATCAATTCCTCTTAATGAAAAGAAAAAAACAGAGGATACCTTTATAAATACTTCGGAAGATCTGGGAGACGATAAAATATGAAGAAACGTGGATTAGAAAATAAAAGACACCGTGAGACGGAACCTGATTTTTCGAAAAAGGGATTCCGGTGGAAATTTCCGTTAGGACCGGGAAAAACATTGCTGACCTTATTGTGTATCTGTATTCTGGCTTTGTCTTTGTCTGCCGATGCGGCATGGCTGATAGGCTATCAGTATATGGTCTATTTCTTGTATATCGGCGCATTTTCCACGACACTGATGCTGATGATCGATATTTCCGCTCTTCTTGCTTACTGGAAAAAACACAGGAGTTTAAAAAAGGAAGAACAGCACAGGAGTAAAAATTTGGAAGAATAATATTGAAAAATGACCTTTATAATGTTATGCTG
>CAMWHY010000180.1 GCA_947174185.1 uncultured Lachnospiraceae bacterium
ATCCTGCGCCCTCACAAAAAAATCATCAATTACTGGAAATGCCCTGCCAGTTATCAATACCTTATATTTCATGCCCTCACTCCCCTATCCTTTGAATTTATATACCACAGTCGGCACACATATTCCTGTCTGTCTCCCTATTCTACCGTAACCGACTTTGCAAGGTTTCTCGGCTTATCCACGTCCAGACCTTTCGCAAGGCTCAGATAATAACCCATCAACTGCAGCGGAACCACTGCAAGACTTGCCGAAAAGTGTCTGTCTGTCTTGGGAATATATGTTGCAAAATCTACGGTATCCTCTATATTGTAATGACCATAAGTGGTCAGGCCCATCAGGCATGCTCCCCGGCTCTTTACTTCTACCATATTGCTGACCATCTTCTCATACAATTCCTGCTGCGTCAGAACACTGATCACCAGTGTTCCATCTTCGATCAGACTGATGGTTCCATGTTTCAATTCCCCCGCCGCATACGCCTCTGAATGGACATAACTGATCTCCTTCATTTTCAGGCTTCCCTCCAGACAGATTGCATAATCAATTCCGCGCCCTAAAAAGAAAACATCCTTCGCATTGACATATTTGGAAGCAAACCACTGGATCCGCTCCTTATCCTCGATGATCTTCTCAATCTTTGCTGGCAGGGTATCCAGCTCCTTTAGCAATTCCTGATAATCGTTATCCTCTAACATCCCCCTTACTCTGGCAAATTCCATGGCAAGAAGATAACATGCGACCAGCTGACAGCTATATGCCTTTGTTGTGGCAACTGCGATCTCCGGGCCTGCCAAGGTATAAAAGACATTATCCGCCTCCCTTGCAATAGAACTACCCACCACATTGACAATAGCAAGCGTCCTGACCCCCCTGTTCTTCGCCTCGCGGATCGCGGCAAGACTGTCCGCTGTCTCTCCGGACTGGCTGATAATCAAAACCATGTCTTTTTCCTGTAATAATGGATTACGGTAGCGAAACTCAGAGGCCAGCTCCACGCGGACCGGAATCCGGGCCAGATCCTCTATCACATACTGTGCTACTACTCCTGCATGATAGGCAGAACCACACGCTACGATATGGATCTGATGCACATCTTTCATCTGCTCCTCCGTAATCCCCACAGAAGACAGATCGATCTTCCCATCCGAGACCACGGCATTGATGGTATCCCTGATCGCCTTAGGCTGCTCATGGATCTCCTTCATCATAAAATACTCATAGCCGCCTTTTTCCGCAGACTCAGCATCCCATTTGATTTCTGTCAGTTCTTTTTCTATGATCTCGCCATCAATATTATAAAACTCGATCTCTCCTTTGGTCAGACGCGCCATCTCCAAATTGCCAATATAATAAACATTTCTCGTATATTTTAAAATAGCCGGAACATCAGAGGCAATATAGGACTCTCCGTCAGCGATCCCCAAGATCATCGGGCTGTCCTTTCTGGCAACATAAATCTCGCCGGGATAATCTTTAAACATGACAGCAAGCGCATAAGAGCCGCGGACACGGACCATGGTCTTTGCAAGCGCATCGATGGGTCCTACCTGATACTTTTTATAATAATAATCCACCAATTTTACCAGCGCTTCCGTATCTGTCTGAGAATAAAAGGTATAACCCTTTTTCAGAAGTTTATCCTTGACCTCCTGATAATTTTCAATAATACCATTATGAACGGCAACGACATTCATATCATCGCTGCTATGTGGATGTGCATTGTTTTCAGAGGGTTCCCCATGGGTCGCCCATCTGGTATGCCCAATACCGCAGGTGCCAGGAACTGCTTCCCCGCCATTGGTCTTCTCTGACAATACTTTCAAACGCCCCTTTGCTTTTACGATCTCTGCCGAAGCGTCCCCGTCACGCACAACTACCCCTGCCGAATCATATCCTCTGTACTCCAGCTTTGACAGCCCCTCCAGCAAGATAGGCGCTGCCTGTTGACGCCCTGTAAATCCAACAATTCCACACATATGCTTTTCCTTATTCCTCTCTCATATTTTGTTCCCTAATTAATGGTAAGCTTTTTACTATTGTATGTCAAGGCAGGCTTTTCTACCCAAAATCAGCTACCATATCTTAAAAATGCGCAGTCATTTCATTTTATTGCATCCCGACCATCAACAGCATCTGGTATACAGCAAATGAAACAATCCATGCCAGCAAACACTGTCCTACTGCCACGGCTAACGCCCATTTTGTCCCCAGCTCCCTTTTCACCGCTGCAACCGCCGCCACACAAGGCGTATACAGCAGGCAAAATACCAAAAGTGAAAAAGCGCCTGCCTGCGTCAGCAGCCCATAAATACTATCCTCTGCAGGAAGAAGCACCGATAAAGTGGATACCACGCTTTCCTTGGCCATAAATCCGGAGATCAGTGCCGTAGAGATCCTCCAATCTCCAAATCCCAGCGGGCCAAAAAGCGGCGCAATGATACCGGCAATCAAAGATAATATGCTCCCCTGCGGCTGATCCGTCATGTTAAACCGAAGATCAAAGGACTGTAAAAACCAAACGATGACCGTCGCCAGAAAGATGATCGTAAATGCCCTCTGTAAAAAGTCCTTTGCTTTTTCCCACAAGAGCTGCATAACATTTTTAGCGCCCGGCATACGGTAATTTGGCAGTTCCATGACAAATGGCACCGGTTCCCCACGAAACAGGCTTTTTTTCATAATCAGCGACATCATAACTCCCATAGCCATCCCCATAAAATAGAGCAGTCCCATCACCAGCGCCCTATGCTCCGGAAAAAATGCAGCCGTAAAAAATCCATAGATCGGCAGCTTCGCGGAACAGCTCATAAACGGGGTCAGCAGAATCGTCATTTTACGGTCCCGTTCTGAAGAAAGCGTTCTGCTTGCCATGACACCGGGTACCGTACAGCCAAATCCAATCAGCATCGGTACGATGCTCCTTCCGGAAAGGCCGATCTTACGAAGCAGCTTATCCATCACAAACGCCACCCTTGCCATATAACCGCTGTCCTCTAATATCGACAAGAAAAAGAACAAGGTTATGATGATCGGCAAAAAGCTTAACACACTTCCCACTCCCTGAAAGATACCATCCAGCACGAGCGACTGCAATACGGCATTGACATGCATGGCCTCCAGCAGTGCTCCCACAGAATCAGACGCCCATGTTACGCATGCCTCCAGAAGTTCTGACAGCCATGCGCCGATCACGTCGAATGTCAGCCAGAAAATCAATAGCATAATAGCGACAAAAGCCGGGATTGCCGTATATCTTCCGGTCAGAAAGCGGTCAATCTGCCTGCTTCTGATATGCTCCCGACTTTCTCCAGCCCTGACAACCGATGCGTCGCAGACCTGACTGATAAAATGAAACCGCATATCCGCCATAGCAGCTGCCCTATCCAATCCCCGCTCTTTTTCCATCTGTACGATGATATGCTCTAACATCTCCTGCTCATTCTGTTCCAGACGCAGTTTTTCCAGAAGGTGCCGATCTCCCTCCATCAACTTGGATGCTGCAAATCTGACCGGAATGCCGTTCTGTACCGCATGGTCTTCTATCAGATGCATCACACCGTGGATGCACCGGTGAATTGCACCGCCCGTTCCCTTCGCATCACAGAAGTCCACCCGTTCCGGACTCTCCTGATATTTTGCTACATGAATCGCATGATCCACAAGTTCCGTGATCCCCTCGCCCTTAGCGGCAGAAATAGGTACCACCGGCACACCGAGCATTTTCTCCATGATATTAATATAAACGGTCCCACCGTTTTCCCTGACTTCATCCATCATATTCAGTGCTATGACCATCGGGATATCCAGTTCCAGAAGCTGCATCGTCAGATAGAGATTACGCATAATGTTAGTTGCATCTACGATATTGATGATCCCTTTCGGTTTCTCACGTAGAATGAACTCCCTGGTAACAATCTCTTCATTTGTATATGGCGACATCGAATAGATCCCCGGCAAATCTGTGATCATCGTATTAT
>CAMWHY010000181.1 GCA_947174185.1 uncultured Lachnospiraceae bacterium
GATCAGTACATTGGGATTGACCGCAAAAATCTGCGCCGCCGTTTTTTCTGCCACATATTTCCAGTTATTAGGATCTGTGGAATCATTCCAGATTGCCTTATTTTGTTCAAACGGCTTGCCATGCGGCTCATTCTTCAGATCAAATGCAATGATCGTATCATTGTCCTTATACCGATCCGCCACCCATACCCAGGCTTCGATAAAATCTGCCTCGTCGATCTCCCCATCTACCCAAAGGTTGACCGTATGACCTGAAGCATTGGTCATAGCGCAGTGGGTATCCAGCAATACTTTGATACCGTTCTGTTCGCACAGATCCAGAACATAATCAAAGATCTCCAATGAGTTCATACCCACCAGATAATCATTGGTCGCCTGATTAAAATTCGCCGTAGGATATTCCCCATTCTTCCACTGCAATAATAGCTGCGTGGAAATAGGAATCCTTAAAATATTAAAGCCGTGATCGGCAATCGCCTTGATAGAGCTGTTTAGATCACAAGTCCAAAGTCCGTCAAAACAATTCGTTCCGGTATTATAGCCAAACCAGTTGATACCGGTCAGCCAGACCGGTTTCCCGCTGGCGTCAACGATTTGGTTGCCTTCTACAAAAAGCCAGTCGCCTTCCGTCGACTGAGAAGCATTGCTGGTAAATACCACCGGAGTTCCTTCCGTAGTATCCTGTCCGGATACATCTCCGCCCCCTGTCTGGTTCGTTGCACCGGTATCCTGTCCATCTTCCTCTTTCATGCTCTGCGCCGTACCCTCCTGCGCCGAATTGCCTGCGGAAGCCATATTTTCTCCACTTTCCGTCACCCCAGGCTGTCCCGTCATATCTACAGACTGATCTGCCCTTTTGCCCGTTCGCGCCAGAAACCCCGCGAGTACCGTAAGGAAAATGACGCCCAGCCCGCCGCAAATGATAAAGATGCCTTTTTCTAATTTTTTCTGATCCATCTGCTCCTCCCCAATCTTTTTATAAATTCAGCCGCTTAGTAATAGTAGTCGCTAAGCTCCATATCCTCTGGAATAGCTATTGAGTTATAAAGAAACCATTGATTACCGTCTCTCCCCGCAAAAATTAATTCTTCCCTGTCATGTGATGCATCGCTTCCTTCACCATGTTCCTCTAATAAATATAGGCATGCGTCTGAAATATTCACATTCGATCCATAATCGTTCCAAGTAATTGAAAGAAGGGCTTCCGCTTCATCATCGGAAAGTTCCATCGTCTGGGTAATAGTATATGTGATAGATAAACCATCGCCAAAAAGGTCATTTATCATTTCTTCATATTCATCCACATCACCCGCTCCATTACGGTAGCAAGCATACTCCAATGCAATATCCCTGATTGCGGGATGAAAAGTCATATAAGCCCCAACAAGGTCATAATCTTCATAAGCATGAAAAAACTGTTCTATCGCTTCTTCAGCGGAAGCATAACCTCCGCCAGAAGCATTGGTAAATGTCGGCTGCGACGGATTTACCAGAGTATCGCTGAGGATTTCATTTGTAACAATATCAATAATGTACCACTCTCCATCTTCTTCTCCCATAAAAAATGTTTCCTGAACAACTGTCGTTCCGTTGTTTCCCCAAGCAGTTTCCTCAATATCAAATGCCCATACACCCCGCAGATGAAAATCAAACTCCGTTTCAAAATAATTTTCTATCTGAATCAGAAGTGGTCTCCATTCTACGTTCTCCAAATAATTGATCCCAAGAATTTCATACTCTACTGAAAAACCTCCGTAAAGTGCATACCTCCGCTCCACAAATTCCTGCATGTCCTCCGAAGAATTAAGGCACAGTAACTCCTCTGAAAATACATCCCACATATCTGGGTGCATAAGCGAATATGCCTCTTCCATCTTTTCGCCGTCGCATTCGTTGATTGCTTCACTGTATAAGTCCATAAAATCTT
This sequence comes from uncultured Lachnospiraceae bacterium, assembly GCA_947174185.1. Classification (GTDB taxonomy): domain Bacteria; phylum Bacillota; class Clostridia; order Lachnospirales; family Lachnospiraceae; genus NK4A136. The sequence continues at coordinate 1,928 of CAMWHY010000181.1, forward strand.
CAAGCATTTCGGTTAAATAATCCGTAATCGAGAAAGAAACGTCATTCTTCACAATTTTATCCGTTGTTACTGCAATAATATACCAGTCTTCCTCCTCTTTTCCCACAAAATATTCTTCGCGCACTTTAAGCGTCCCATTTTCTCCTGAAAAAACTTCCGTCACATAATAAACATACGCCTTGGAAATATCCAGATCGGCATCGTAGGAGTCATCTATTTCTGAAAGAAGATCTTCCAATTCCTCCTCTGAAAGTTTCATTGATGTTTCAACTTCATAATCCAACTCCATTCCGCCAAAATACAGATCCAGATAACTCTCCAGTCCTTCCAAACCGGACATCCTATATTTTTCCGCCTGCTCATCGATCACACTGTCCCTGACATCAGGATGAAACAATTCATACGCCTTTTCAAGATGCAGACGCCCATACGCTTTCATAAAAGCGCTAATCATTTCCCCGCTGGCATCTATATCCTGTTGCTCTCTGTACTTTAACATTCCAAAAGTGCCTGCTCCAAGCAGCAAAAGAAAAGCAAAAATAATAATTGCTATCACAAAACCCGATTTTTTCTTCTTAGGCGGCGCCTCCAAAGCGCCATTAGCCCCAATGCTGACCGGTGTCTGCCCGCCAATTTCCATTTCTGCCTGGTTCCTCTGATTTTCATCCATGGTAGAACATCCCTTTCTCAATATTAATGTACAGAGTCATGATTGGTGTATTTTTACTATTAATGTATATTATTTTAATACAAATTTGTAATGTGCATTATATCATAATACGACAATTCACATCAACTATTTTCTTAAAACAAAAAAGGACGCTTTTGTAACGTCCTTTCTAACAATCATATTTCCAATTTAAATCATATTGCCAACCAATGCGATTTCTATGATAACGCTCTTACGCAATTGGGCCGCATGGCATAATTTGCCATAGACCTCCCAAACTCCTCATTAGAAGTATATGCTATATCCGGCGGTGCCAGATCGATCAAAATCTCCGTTCTATCTTCTTGAGGTGGATCTCCTCTTTCCAACAGCGTGCTCTGCGCTTCCAGCAGCATTTGTTCCCCAGTGTCCGAATAACAAATGAGCCCTGCCAAACTATCAGGCTGTCCACGCACGTTCTGACCGTCATCCTTTAACACGGAATACTGTGCAACACTATCCTCTGCCGTTCCAGCAACGTCCCCAGTTTCTGCTGCAGTTCCGTCATAAATCTCACCAACGATCACGCTTTCCCTATTCGTTTCTTCATTAATATACTCATCATTGCCTATCTGCGCGATGACCAGATCGGCATATGCACTCTCTTCCATCTCAATCTGCTGCTCATTCTGTACAGACAATTCCAAAACTGCTGCATCCGATTCTAAAGATGCCTGCAGCAATGCATCCTGTACGGACACGATCGCTCCTGCCATCTGATGATCGGAAACTGCCAACCGTATCATCTCTACCGGGACAGCATCTTCCGAGACCCATGCCATTCCTGCGGACATAGCGGATTCCGCCCCGGAAGCAGTCGCTCTGTGCGCTACAACACACACAAGAAGCAGCATTGCCACCACTGACAATATATTGATCAATTGATACATCTTTTGATCCTGTTTCCTGATCCAGTCCATCTCCTCCGGCCAGTCTCTTTTCTTCATCTTTGTCCTTTCACTTCCCTCTTTTTTCTTCGCAGTGCTTATATGGGAATCCATCCTTCTTTTGCCAAATCAGCCAATTCTGTTCTTCACTTTGTTTTCAGATCGGCCACATTTGTTACGAAATTGTTACAACTTTATGTCGATGCAGTAATTATAACATAATTTTTTTATTCGTCAACTACTTATTTTTCCAGTAATTTCCTTTAGAATCCCTTCGTTTTCCCTATAATATCTATTTCTTGTAGTTAATATTTT
>CAMWHY010000182.1 GCA_947174185.1 uncultured Lachnospiraceae bacterium
TAGACATATTCAGTACCATATCGCCAAGTTTCACCGATTCTTCCAGAACGTCCCTTGTTGTACCCGCCATCTGCGTAACAATTGCCCGTTCTTCACAGGATAAAATATTTAACAATGAAGATTTTCCTGCATTGGGTTTCCCAATGATTACCGTACGGATGCCTTCTTTACGAATCCGTCCATTCTGAAAAGAATTTCTCAACTGCTCTATCTGATGAAGAATATCTTCTATCTTTCCTTCCAGCTTTTCCGGATAACCGTCCAGACTGATATGTTCGGGATCATCCAGGGCGGATTCAATAAAAGCAATTTCATAGATGACATCTTCCCGCAGTTTCTTTATTGTATTGTATAGACTACCGTGTAACTGACTTAAAGAATTTTTCAGCGCAAATTCATTCTTGGAATGAATCAAATCCATTACTGCTTCTGCTCTGGACAGATCTATCTTTCCATTTAAAAATGCCCGTTTGGTAAATTCTCCCGGTTCCGCCAGTCTTGCTCCATGTGAAAGGACAATCTGCAGAATGCGGTTAGTTACATACATTCCGCCATGACAGTTAATCTCTATCGTATCCTCGCCGGTATAGCTTTGGGGCGCACGCATCAAACTGACCAACACTTCGTCGATCATTTCACTACCATCATAGATCATACCAAAATGCATAGTATGGCTTTTCTGTTCACTTAATTTTTTATTCGATTTTGTCCGAAACACACTTTCGCCTACTGCAATAGCTTTTTCTCCGCTGATCCTCACAATTCCGATCCCGGCGTCTGTCATTCCTGTAGCGATAGCAGCAATCGTTTCATCGTTTTCTCTAAAAGACATATCTTTCCTATCTAATTTATTAAAATTGCAATAATCGCACCATCCGTATTTTCCGAAAAAGTTACAAATTCATTCATTAAATTATTACTTTTATTAAGTATTTTTATTATACAAACTATATCGTTAAACTACAAGCAATATAAGACAAAAATTTTTGTTTATGAAAATAGCGGTATAACTTATGTTACACCGCTATTACAAAAATCTGCTTTTATAATTTTTAACGTCGCTTTTTCAAAATATATTATTATCTTTTAAGCGTTACAACAACCTTTCTGAATGGTTCTTCCCCTTCACTATGGGTTGTTACATATCTGTCGCTTTGAAGTGCAGAATGGATAATCCTTCTTTCATATGGATTCATCGGTTCCAAAGAAATCGGCCGTCTGGTTCTCTTTACCTTGAAGGCAATATTTTTAGCAAGATTTTCCAGTGTTTCTTTTCTTCTTTCACGATAATTTTCCGTATCAACTTTTACTCTGATATATTCAGAGGTTCCTTTATTTACGACCAATGAAGTAAGATATTGTAAGGAATCAAGAGTCTGTCCTCTCTTACCGATCAATATTCCCATTCTATCTCCTGCAAGATCAATGATAAAGCAGTCGTCTAAAAGATTATATTTACAAGTTACTTCTACAGTCATTCCCATAGAAGAAAATACATCATTTAAAAACTTCACAGCCTTAGCGGATACATCATTTATTTCTTCCTCTGTCAATTCTCTTCTGGGTTTTTTATTCTCTTTTACAGGAACTTCTTTTACTTCTTCAACAGATACTTTTTCTGAAGACAATTCTTTTTTTGCTTCTTTTAAAGCTTCCTTATTTGCTTTCTTTTCCGCTTTTTCTTTTTCTTTTCTTTCTTCCTTTTCCTTCTTGGCTGCAGCTTTCTTTTCATCTTCTACTTCTTTTACTTTCTTTCTTGCTTCTGCAACCTCTTCAAAAGATTCCTCTTTTACGCGGGCTTTTATTGTTGCCAGCTTTGCACCGATTCCCATAAATCCGGAAGATCCTTCCGTTACTACTTCATATTCAAGTCTATCACTTGGTACGGAAAATGTTGTGCACGCGTCCGTAATACAATCGCTTACTGTCTTTGCGCTAAATTCTCTAAATTCCATCATATTCCTACACTCCTTCTTTCAATAAACATATTTTATCTTAAACAGATATTATTTTGAATTTTTTTCATTATATTTTTTGACCATTGCTGCTTTGGAAGCAAGACTTCCCGGTTTACTTTCATTACTATTATAATAATTTGTTGCAGCCTTTGCGTCATGTTCCTTTTTTGCCGAAGATTTTGATGAAGTATCCTTATGCTCTACATTTTTTGTGTTCATAGTAGCATTAGATGTGATTGTCTGTGCCGGAAGTCCCATTTTCCTTCGTTTTTCATTATTTTTTTCAATATTTTTCTTGATCATTTCATCGATATCCATCTTATCCATCTTCTTATTTACAGCGACCTGGATAATACTTCTAACCACGGAACCGGATATCCAGTAGATACCCATACCAATTGGAAGTGTAAAACAAAGAAATGCAGAAAATAAAGGCATAATATTGTTCATCATCTTCATGGAAGCCACCATGCTATTTTCTTCTGCAGCTTTATTATTACTTTCCTGCTGTGGCATCAATTTAACATTGATCCATTGCGTTAATGCAGCGAGTACGGGAATCAATATAGCGCCGATAATCAAACCCCACATCATACCCGGATTTTCACAAATATTTACTTTATCCTGTAACGCCTGCCAGCTGGTTGTAATCGTATAAGAAGGTGAATTACCTATATTTAAACCAAAAAAATCATTATATTTTGATAATAGGTCATAAGTACCTGTTCCATTTGCATTAGTAACAAGATGAGCCAGATTCGGATACTGTTCGCTTATTTTAAGCCACTCCGACGTACTTGCCCTATTCAATACATCCACAAAAGAATTTTTAATATATTCAATATTTTCAGGACTTGCTGCATGATTAGCAAAATTTGTAAAAGCATCATTAGAAAACTGCTTTTGATAATATCTAAAACTGGAAAACGTCTTGATAAATTCTACGCTGCCTTCTTGTGCTGTCAATCCTTCTACAACACCTGCTGAAGCTCCTACCAATGGATCAAATGCCGCCCTAATCTTACCCACATATGCCGGCATACTATAAATAACCCGGTATAAAGCAAATAAAATAGGCATCTGTATTAACAACTGCAAACAACTTCCCGAAGGATTTACACCATATTTTGCATAAACAAGTTGTGTTTCCTGCTGCATCTTTTCTAAGGAAGCCTGATCCGATTTTCCTTTATATTTACTCTGAATAGCCTGCAGCTCAGGATTCATTTTAGCTGACAATTTTGAAAATTTCTGCTGCTTGATCGTCAAAGGAAGCATTAATAAATATACTATAATAGTAAATAATATAATCGTAAAACCAATATTTGGTATACTCAACTTGTCCAGCAACCAAAAAATTCCTTCCATGATCAATCCTAAGATTTCTGCAAAAGGTCTTATAATAAAATTACCGTTTTTTGTTAAAAGAATATAATCCAAATTCTTCTTACACCTCCTTATATCTGGACTTGATCTTTACTTTATCTGGCACAGGATCATAACCACCTTTAGAAAATGGATTACAACGAAGGATACGGTAAGCCGTCAATGCACCGCCTTTTAATGCGCCGTATTTTTCCACAGCTTCCATACCATATTGGGAACAACTTGGAAAATAAGGACATTTTACAGCCTTCATTGGTGACAGATATTTCCTGTATAATTTAATTAGATTTATTAGTATTTTTTTTATTAACATTGATAACCAATACCTTTTCCATATTAATATAGAAGAAACTTATTTCATTTCACTATTTTATGGAGTTTTGATAAATGACAGAAAGCACTTTCTGCAGCGGCATACCTTATCCC
>CAMWHY010000183.1 GCA_947174185.1 uncultured Lachnospiraceae bacterium
TATATAAAGATAAGTCACTGTAACAGTATAAAATATATTATTAACAATTAAAATATATACGTTTTACTATAAAAAATTATAAATATCATATTTTTTATTTTTATCTTATATATATATTATGTTTACATAATATTTTTTACTTTATAACAATAAAGCAAGACACAAACAAGCAAAACATAACATTACTTAAAATTTTATGCATTATATCCTATAATCAAATCAATTAATTGAAAAAAGCAGCCCCGAACTACAGGTACTGCCTTTTAACAAAATCACTTTATATTTTTACGCCATTCCATTTACCGTTTTATATTTATAAAGCATCTCCGCGTGATTCTGCTCTTCGATCTGGATATCGCCCAAAAGTTTACGGACTGCGCTTTCTGCAAAGGAGAATACATTGGTATTATACTCGGAGGAAACCATTTTTTCCGTACCGATACAGTCGGTTGCTAAAAAAGCGTCGTTCTTCTTATCCGCTGACTCACTCATGGTATCGTACGTTGCAACCGGAGAATAATTTTTGCCGTCCTGATCATTGCAGTTGCAGGAAGGCGTCTTACCGGAAGCCACCTGCACTAAAGAATCGTAATGCTGCTGCTCCTTCTGTGCCAATGTACCAAACAGCCCCTTAAGCACCGGATCTTTCGCTTCCTTTTCATATCTTTTGTACTTCTCGATACAGCACTGTTCCTGTGTCTGAAGGTCTTTGATCACATCCATCTCTTTCTGACTTAATGCCATGTTTCTACCTCATTTCCTGTTATTAGGGAAAACGGAAAATATCCTTCGCTTATGGATATTTTTTCCTTCCCTTTCTCTAGTATAAACGTCAGGAAATGTTTTATACATCAGAAAAGAAATATACGACGCCGTTAACCGGCAATCATACTACCGACAACACTGATAATAAACCCGATAATAAAGAAAAGAAAAGGCAATCCCCACCCAATCATAAGAAAAATGAGCAAAACCCATCTGGCAGATTTATATTCCTTCCGCCGTTGAACCTCGCCCTCACTCCCTGACATCTGCATCTGCATGCCAGACTTGGGGGACCATTGGTAAGTAATCTCCTGATTGGGAATTCCCTGATTGGGATTATACTGAATTAAATCACCATTAAAAGATATATTCTGACCGAACTGCCCCGACATACTGGGTTCTGACATCGTCGGTCCGGTCGCAGCCTGACCTGTCGCATACGGTTCCCTTGCATGAGAATCCTGTCCATGATAATGTGTGCCATCTACCATTTTCCCCGCCAGATGCCGATCTTCCGTAGTCTGGCACCAATGATTACGGTGTCCTGTACTGATCACTTCGCCATTTAACGTCACCGTATTATCTTCATCAGGTGAACACACATGCCCGCAAAACGGGCATTTTTGACTGTTATTCATTTCTGTTGCACATACCGGACATAACATATTCCATATTCTCCTGTCTTTTGCTGATATATAGCTTGTTTTTCTTCTGCGGTTATTATACCATGTGCTTTGCACATGGTATGCGCTTCCCGATGCACACTCGCTTCGCTCGGTGCGGTATAATATCTATCGATATTATACCATAAATCCGTGAAAAAACCAAATATCCCTTTATAAGTGAATAGCGTATATTTACTGGTGCAAAAGTTTGCTTGACATAGCAAATAACATTTGATAAGATAATTCGTGGACATTGAAAAATGTTTCCAACGCTGCTGTAGCACAGTCGGTAGTGCGTCGCATTGGTAGTGCGGAGGTCACGGGTCCGATTCCCGTCAGCAGCTCTAAAAAACCCCAAAAATAAGTCTATGTATTGAGCTACAAATATACATAGACTTATTTTTTATACTTGAAACAAAACGCTATGTGTTCCTATAAACCAAATTTCTAAAGCAATTAGAAATACTTTTCACACTAGCAAAACCTTTAACAACTCATTCATACAATACAGTATATCGAATCGCCATCAATAGAATCTTGTAATTCTCTAATACCAAATTGATAATCTTGTGTCACTACATAAACAACCCTGTCTTCTGTACTATTCTCTCTAATCGTGATAAGAACAAGTCCTTTATTTCTTTTATCATTCTCCCATATATCTTTAGTTACTATATAAGAATCACAAGTTTCATAGATCCCCTGATCCAGCTTTTTACACCTATGTCCATCAATTATTAATTCATTTATTCCATATACAATATAATCTTTCATATTCCTTTTTCCTCACGAAGAAACACTGGAGCAGGTATTACTTGCCCCTATGCTTTTCTTTCCTTATTCTGTTGTTTCAGTGTAAACTGCCGCTGCTTCTCTGCTTCCAGTTGTTCCCTGTTCACAGTCTTGCGTTCAATTTTCAACTGCGCGGTTCTACAAGATACGCTTGCGTTGTGCTTTTATCTTTGCCTCTAAATATTACCATATAAGCGTCATTTCATGCAAATGAAAAGATGTACTTATTCGTCTTTTCCCGTTCTTGTAGTAAAACATCTTATACGTATCTTTTTACAATTGATATGTCGATTTTAATAATGCATGCTTAATAAAGCAAAATCATTTGTAGCTACATATTATGACACTGTCCGCTAGGGAAGTACAAAATTGAGCCAAAATGGAAGTATTAAAATTCATTTAGTCAACAATACCATTACACGGCTGGATACGGAAGCGCTTGTGCGAATATGCAGGACATTAAATTGTTCTATTGCAGATCTATTAGAGGATATTCTGCCTGATAAAAATAGAAAACACGATCCAAAACCGCTCCAGCCCATAACTATCATAGCTAAAAAAACTGTTTTCAGAATACCAAAATGCACTGTATGTAACCAATATATCATCTTGACGACAACACATAAAATGGAAATTATATATTTGAATTTTTAAATTTGTCAATTTAAAACATTTAAAAAAAGACCGGAAAGCTTCCGGTCTTTCTGCAAATAATTATTACTTAATCAATCCTGCGCCATCGGTGGCTACCAGTTCGCCATCAACGATCCTGCGACAACTTCCATTTACAACTTCTTCTTTAACTGCTTCATAAATTTCAGAATCGCTTTTGCCAGACACATCAATAGAACGCCCCACTGCATTATTAAACAAGTCCATTTCTTTATCAATTCCAGATGAATCAGCCTCATGTGCAGTTGCCCATACTTCTGCATCGCTTTCATTCATAGCACTTTTCATCAAAGCATTCCAACAGCAATGTCTAAATGCATCACTGTTATCCTGCCAGCCGTTTGTGCCGTAATAGGCTATTGTAGCATCCGTTGCTTTGTTTGCACATTGATATACCTTTATCGCTTGAATGGGATGTTTTAAAGCAAGCGCTCGTTCTGTAGAATTTAGGCTGCTAAAGCCCGGAATATTATCCCCAATTCCACGAGCATTTCTAACGGCTCTAAGCTCTCCGCTTTCTACAAATTGAATCAAGAAAGCTTCCTGCTCTGCTTCTGTACTTTCGGGATTCTCTGCCATAAAAGCTTCTAGAGCCTGAGACATAATGCCTAAATCAGAAAAGGTAGTTACCTCCTCTTCAAAATTGTACTGTGTTTCACTTTGGCATACTTGTCCTTCATTATTTTCAACTTCTGCAGCCGATACCTGTAACACACTTCCTCCCATCAGGGAAAGAATCGCTGCAGCTGCTAATGCCTTTACGTTAAAATTCTTCATATCAAGTCCCTCCTATCGATTAAAACAAATATTATTATGTGGATATATTTTACAGAAATTATTCTGCACCAGAAAATACGAATACAGC
>CAMWHY010000184.1 GCA_947174185.1 uncultured Lachnospiraceae bacterium
GGCAGAACCTTGATTATTCAGCCGCTGCTTCTGCAGCTTCTTACTCTGCGTCAGCTGCTGCGCTCTCTGATTCCTCATCTGTCATTGTCTCGCCCTGGTTCGCTTCGATGATTGCATCTGCCATCTTGGAAACGATCAGCTTCACTGCACGGATCGCATCATCGTTGCCAGGAATTACATAATCCAGTTCTTCCGGATCACAGTTCGTATCAGCGATACCGATCAGCGTGATACCAAGAGAATGTGCTTCCTGTACACAGATTCTCTCCTTCTTCGGATCTACGATAAAGATCGCATCCGGAATCCGATCCATATCCTTAATACCGCCAAGATTCTTCTCTAACTTTTCCCATTCTTTCTTGATCTGGATAACTTCCTTCTTCGGAAGGACTTCAAATGTTCCGTCCTCGGACATCTTCTCAATCTCTTTAAGTCTCTTTATACGGGACTGAATCGTCTTAAAGTTGGTCAGCATACCTCCCAGCCATCTCTCATTGACATAGTACATTCCGCATCGCTCAGCCTCTGTCTTAACCGCTTCCTGTGCCTGCTTCTTTGTGCCGACGAACAGAACCGTTCCGCCCTGAGCTGCGATATCAGAGATCGCATTGTAAGCCTCGTCAACCTTTCCTACTGATTTCTGAAGATCAATGATATAGATACCATTTCTCTCTGTGAAGATATACGGAGCCATCTTAGGGTTCCATCTTCTTGTCTGGTGTCCAAAATGTACACCTGCCTCCAATAACTGCTTCATTGAAATTACGCTCATTTTTCTACCTCCATTTGGTTTTGCTTCCGCATATTTCGTACTGATGCCACCCCAAGCGTAACAGGCACCGGCATCTCAATCCATATGCGTGCTAATTTTAAGTTACCGAAAGATTATAGCATACTCTGGCAGGTTTTGACAAGAGTATTTTTCCTTATTCGTACTTTTCCTGCTTTTCGGCGTTGATGTCCGCAAGTCCATCGACTTCCTCGCTTTTTTCATCCATGGATGCCTCCGCGCTGTCTCCAATACCCGCCGTATCATCCTCAATTTCCTGTTCCAGCTCCTTTGCCTTCTTATACATACTGATGGCATACATGATCCTTTTCTGGTCTTCCGGCGTGAACATCGTGATTGCCCTGCCCAGATCTCCAATATAGTCCTGATTTACCATCAGTGTTCCTCCATCCTCCAAAGAAACGATCAGACACTGATGCGGATCACTGACATCTCCTAAACAGAGCTGGTTTTTCTCTGTATCACAGAAAAATGTCACTCCATTATAATTAATACACCCATCCGTCGCCAAATAATCATATGGCGCATGTTTTTCTCCTTTGATCTGCTTCAGCAGCTTATCCTGAAATTCCTTTTTCTCTTCCACGGTTTTGGCTGTCTTCTGCCTGCTTCCATTCTCCAGCGCCGCCGTTTCATCCTGATTCCTGTTCTTTCCCATTACCTGCTGATTCCACCCATAGATCTGCTGACCGCTGCCTGTGATTCCTGTTACCATGTCTACTCCTCCATTCTCTTTATATTAATTTGCATTATGGCTTTTTATTTGCTTTATAGCTTTTTAAGTTTCTTAATTTGCATTATGGCTCTTTATATTATTCATTCCATAAGGTTGCCCATAAGGTTTACATAACCTGCAGTTTGAGCATCTATGTTCCAAAAATGATTTCATTTATAGATGCTCAGAACATAGATGCTCAAACAAAGAGTTATGTAAGCCGTTCGACACGCTACAAAAAAGGACAGCAACCACAATTCCATTGATTACTGTCCTAGTCTTTGCCATCAGTTATCCTTAACCACATTATGTATCGGTCGTCCGGCAGATAACTTAACCATATTAAATTATTTTTTAGTCAGAACGCATAAAACGACCATTTCCTACGGTTTCGATGTAATAATCTCCGCAATCTGCTGTTCCGTTGCACCTACGGGGATCACATGGACGCCGGTTCGGATCGTCCTGTCATATCCGTGGGAACAGAGATACGCATCGTATTCCGCCTGGGAAGACACCAAGCCCAACGCCGCCAGCTTGCCTGCCACCGAAACAGAAGAATCCCCATTAGAAACCGTGACCGTCACAGTATCAGTATTACTATCCTGCCCGGCTTCCACTCCGGCCATACCCTCCTGCAGTTCCGTCTCCGCTTCATCATTCCCGGCTGCAGGCGTTATATCTTCCTCTAACGGATCCTCCGCTGATGCATTTCCATTTCCAACCACATCAGAAGCATTCTCATGACCGGATACATCCGGGTCTATATCATGACCGTCTGCTGCTACATCCGTATTACCGCTGCCGTCAACAGGCGTTTCCCCTTCATCGGACGGCTGATCCACATCTACAACAGTTCCGCTGCCATCATCAACCACTGCATTCCCACTAGTTGATACAGCATCTTCACCGGAAACGGAGCCGCCGCTGATCGTAGGGTCATTCCTCGCCAGCACCACATTCTCGATCATTCCCAGTTCTCTTGCCCGCGCTATTACTTCTTCATCTGTCATCGATGGCTCTGCCGCCTGAACACTGAAATGCAGGATCAAGGCAGTCACCACCATACCGATTCCAAGTCCTTTAAGATAATGCCGTAATCTCATATCCTACCTCGCTCTGATGATTTAACACACTAACTTTTCACACTACTTCGTTTCAAAAAGATCAATCACCAACTTGACCTCGCCGACGCCAAGTCCCAATGCCTTCGCAATGGCCACATTAGACTTTCCACGCTTATGAAGTTCCAAAATCCGCTCATTGCTATTGACGCTGCTTTCCTCATCCGGAGTAAACTTAAGGTTGACGTCTTTCCCGTCCAGCAACATTTCCTCAGCCAAAAGATTGGCTTGCGACTTTGGAGCGCTTTTTTTTGTCTGTGCCTTATTCGTACGCCGTCTCTCCACCGGCACTGTTGCCTTTACCGGAAGCGGCTCCGACTTCTCCGCTGCCATCTTAATTCTGTCGATCCCAGTCTGCTGCTCCACAACAGGACCCACAGCAGGACTTTCTCCCTGGGCATTCTTTCTGGCAAGAAGCATCTTCTCCTCTGCAACGACCGACTGCTCCTGCGCCTTCTTCGCCCGCGCTCTTGCCACCTTTGCCACCTTGTTCGCTTCCTCGGCAATCTCTTTGGCATTCTCTCCCGCCGTCAAGGCATCCTGCGAGAGCTGATAAGCATCCTGCGCGCTTTTGTCAGTCTGCAGAAGCAGATTTGTCAGATCCTGCTTACTGTTATTAAGCATATCATACATAAATACTGTTTCTTGATGATTATTGCCGATCTGCTCCATAACAGCGTCTGAATATTCTCCAAAAGCCATCATTTTTTCATTCAATGCCCGTTCTAACGAACGTTCCGCCTTTTCCATGGAATACTCAATCGTCTCATCTGTCAACTGCAAGATCCTCTGTCTTGCATCTTCGTATTCCTCATCGAAAATATCCTGTATCTGTTCTTTTGTCAACGTATCCCGATCGGCTTGTCCGCTTTTTCTATCCGGAATAAAAAAGCTTGCAAAAAATATTGCAGCTCCCATGCAAAGTAAAACTACTTCCATTAATTCCATCTGTATCCCTGCTCCTTATCCATGCTCCGTATCTGCCCCTATAGGCGTCAGATACGGATATCAAAAGAATCCTTTTTCTTTTCTATTATTTTGTCCTCTATATGCTTTTTTCTATTCCTGCCGCCATCCCCCTGATAGGAACAGCCCCCCTGTTCCCTCTCTTCTTCATTACATTCCT
>CAMWHY010000185.1 GCA_947174185.1 uncultured Lachnospiraceae bacterium
CCGAGATACCCAGTGCTTCCAATTCATCCAAGATACCATTATCCTTCAGAAACTTCTGGAAGAACCGGAATCCTTTTTCGGATTCCAAGTTGGTATAACCCAGCATCTTTTCAATGCGGGGACCTTCTACCACATATTCCTTTGTCTCCTCATTGTAAAATACATCAAATGGCTCATTTTCATACTGTAAAGCTTCATCAGGATTGTACTCCGTATCAAAGATCACATCCTCCTGCTTCATCTCCTGAAGCCGCTGATAAACATAAGAGAGTAATTCCTTCATCCCCTCTCCTGTCACTGCACTGACGGGGAAAACCTTCACGCCTTCCGGTTCCAGCGCATCTTTGATACGTTCCACCGGATCATGATACTCCGGATATATCAGTTCACCGTCTTCGTCGATATCGATCGGTTCTTCCTCCCTGACGATTGCATCAATCTTATTGGCGGCTACGACCTGCGGAATAGATGCCACTTTATCGCCATATGCTTTTAATTCCGCATTGATCTTATGATAATCCTCTAAAGGATCCCTGCCTTCCGTCGAAGCTGCATCCAGAATATGGATCAGCAGTTTGTTCCTTTCAATATGACGCAGAAACTGCAGTCCCAGTCCGTGTCCCTCCGCTGCGCCTTCGATCAGTCCCGGAATATCCGCAAGCACAAAAGAATTGCCATCTCCGAGATTAACCACCCCCAAATGCGGATTCAATGTGGTAAAATGATACTCCGCGATCTGCGGCCGGGCATTGGACACATGGGAAAGAAATGTGGATTTTCCCACGCTGGGATAACCGACCAGTCCCACGTCCGCAATCACTTTCAGCTCCAAAAATACCTCAACTACTTTTGCCGGCTGTCCCGGCTGTGCATACTTCGGCGCCTGCATGGTGGATGTGGCATAATGCTGATTGCCGCAGCCGCCGCGTCCCCCACTTAAGATCTTATATTTCCGGCAGTCCCCGGACATATCGATAATGACGCGCCCAGTATCCGCTTCTTTGACCACAGTGCCTCTGGGAACTTTGATAATGCAGTCTTCGCCATCCTTTCCACGACAGTTACGTTTCCCGCCGTTCTCACCATGACCCGCAGCATATTTTCTTTTATGTTTAAAATCAATCAGCGTATTTAATCCGTCGTCTACGACAAGAAATACGTCTCCGCCGCGTCCGCCGTCCCCACCGTCAGGACCACCGTCCGGAACATATTTTTCCCGCCGAAACGACACATGTCCGTCCCCGCCTTTACCACTGCTGATAATGATCTTGGCGCGATCTGCAAACATATCTATACCATGCCTCTCCATTTATGATTATGATAACTAAATTTCTTATCTACAGAAAAGCCTCAAGCAATAGGCTTGAGGCTTCATGAAAACTTATTTTTCAACCGGATATACAGATGCCTGTTTCTTGTCGCGGCCTTTTCTTTCAAATCTCAAAATACCGTCAACAGTAGCAAATAATGTATCATCGCCTCCGCGTCCTACATTTACGCCGGGATGAATCTTTGTTCCACGCTGTCTGTATAAAATATTACCAGCCTTTACAAACTGTCCGTCAGCTCTCTTTGCGCCTAATCTTTTTGCCTCGGAATCTCTACCGTTCTTGGTAGAACCAACTCCCTTTTTATGAGCAAAAAATTGAAGGTTCAATCTGATCATGGTTTTATACCTCCTTCATTTTTAAAGTAGCATATGCACTGCCGTACTCTTCGATCACACCCCGTATTCCAAGGAGCATCGCATCAATCAGCAGACCTGCCTCTTCTGATGCGGCATCCGGAAAGATCACTTCCATCTCACCGTCTGTCTCATCGGTAGTTACTGTCAATCTACAATCTGTCAGTGCGTCAATGGCATTGACCGTATTGATCACCAGCATAGATAGCGCCGCGCAGACGATATCCCTGCCATGCTCATCATATCCCGCATGACCACTGCATGTAAATCTAACATATTCATTCTTTCTGTTTTTTTCTGCTATTACAGAAACCATCACATAAGCCCTTATTTATGCATTGATCTTATCAATCTTAACCTGGGTGTATGCTTGTCTATGACCATTCTTTTTGTGGTAGCCGGATTTTCTCTTATACTTATACACGATTACCTTTTTTGCTTTTCCCTGATTCATTACAGTTGCAGATACAGACGCTTTTGCAGTATCCTTGCCAACCTTTAAAGAACCATCAGAAACAGCAACTACCTGGTCAAATGTTACAGTATCTCCCGCTTCAGCTGCCAGCTTCTCAACTTTGATGATATCGCCTTCTGAAACCTTATACTGCTTTCCACCTGTTGCAATAATTGCGTACATGGTTGCACCTCCTATTACATTACTCGCTAACTTCGGTGATCTGCGGTGCAGATACTTGAACCTCATTAAGCGGCATACTCATAGATAATAACATGTTATATATTTTATGTCAAGCAGAAAACAAATTCTCCCGGAAATGATTTCCGGGAGAACTCTGTGCTTACTTTATCTGTTTGATACATCCTGTAAGATCACCTTACAGATCACTCATCAGCTTATTCTTATAATTAGCATATTCCTCATTAGTAATGATATCTGCCTCATTAAGTTTCATCAGCATATTAACTTTCTTCTGGAATTCATCCATATCCGCATATGGCGAGAATACCTCCTTGATTAGCTCAGCCTTCTTCGCATCATAGTCATCCTGCGAGATCAATCCGGAAGTCTTTGCAACCATGTAGAATTTCATACGAAGAACATAATCTTCTACAATGCTGATATCCTTTAACAGTTCTACTTTCTTGCCATGGAAATCCAGTTCGGTGATCCAGCCTTTTTCCTTCATCTTCATAACACGCTCGGCTTTTGCCTTGAAGGTTGCCTCATCATAGACCTGCATAGCCATAACATCTGCCGTTAACTTCTGCTGTTTTTCTTTAAATTCAGCATCCGATACACAGCCTGCCGTAACCATAGCCGGCCACTTAGCAAGTTTCATATCCAGCGCATCAATACTGTCAGATGCTTTAGGATCCAAAAGCGCCTTGAGTTCTTTAATATCATTATCGTATTCTGATGCCGGAATCATCTCTGCATCGCGAAGAATCGGCATTTTCTGCAGCTTCAGGCAGAACACTTCATTGGAATCCATCGGATTATATGCAACAGAATCCAAAATTTTCTGTTTCTTTGTATTGTACTCTGATTCCGGAATCAATTCACTCATAAGAATGATCGGAAGCTTTGTCATATTCTCTTTAAATACATTCAGATCTTTTACATCAACCGCAAAACATTCGTCAACGATCTGATTCTTATTTGCTTCAAATTCTGCATCAGAAAGCATACCCGATTTTTTCAAGACAAAAATCTTCTGAATCTTATCACAGAATGCGCCAAGTCCCTTTTCGTCGCACAACAGCTTTAACTTCTTCTCTTTATATTCATCATCGGAACACATACCCGATTCATGCATAATATCCAGTTTTTTCAGCTTCTGTTCATAAGACTCTTTATTTGCCTTAGGCGCAGGAGCCGGTGCCGGTGCAGATACTACCGGAGCTGCAGGTGCAGCAGGTGCTACCGGTGAAAAAGGTGTTGCTGCCGGTGCCGTTGCAGGAGTCTTGCCCAGCATCGGATTGATTGCGGAAAATGCAGGTGCTTCGCTGGTAGCCGGTGCCGGTGCAGGAGCCGGTGCTGGCGCGGGTGCAGGTGCAGGAGTTGGTGCAGGTGCAGGAGCCGGCGTAGGTGCAGGAGCTGGC
>CAMWHY010000186.1 GCA_947174185.1 uncultured Lachnospiraceae bacterium
CCCCGTAAGATTCTCATCAGAGTCTCCTTCCTCCGGAAGTCCCACCGGCAATTCCTCTTTTTTCCCGCCGGGACTTGTCAAAAAGCAAAGGGCAACAATAATACAGACCGCAGCAGATATCACAAGAATCCAGAAAGCGGGTTTTTTATAATGCAAAATACTTTTGATCCTTTCCTTAACACCGACTTCGCCAAATGCAAGGGGACAGACCGTAAGCAGCTTTTTATTGATGCTGCATGATAAAAGCGCTTCTGCATAAAGTTTTTTATCTTCCAGCGTCATGGTACTGACAACATATTCGTCACAGGCAAGTTCGATATCCCGGCATAGAAGTATGTATGAAATCCAACAAAGCGGATGAAACCAATATACACAAAGAATCACAAAACCTAATGGCTTCCATAGATGGTCATATCGTCTGATATGAGCTTTTTCATGTGCTACCACATACTCCATTCTGTAATCGTCCATCAAGGAGGGAACAAAAATACGTGGATGGAGCATACCAAGAATAAACGGCGTATCAACCGCATCACATTGATAAATGTTATCCCTTACATTCATGGATATATCAGTTCGTTTTTTGATCCTGTAATAACTGACAACGCCGTATACCAGCATCAGAACAACTCCTGCCGCCCAAACGAAGGCTAAGACATCCATAACGGAAATGTCAGAACCCGCAGGCTTTACTTCTCTTTCAACCTCGGTATTTTCTATGCCTGTATATGTATAGGCGGGAACAGCTACATTCTGTTGCCATTCATCTGTCATACTCATCGGCTCCTGTACCATTACTTCGGATAATGGGTTCTTTTCAGGAATCAGGCTGAATGTGCTTTCCATCGAAAAAGGACAGATCAGCCGCACCGCAACCAGTCCCCATAACAGACAGATCATCCATCTGGGAGCTTTCCTTAACAGTAAACGGGTAAGGATCACGGCTGCCATCAGCCATCCGCCCGCATAACTCATATCAATTATTTTAAGAAATAAATCCTTCACCATCATATTCATTTGCTATCATAACTCCTTCCATAAATACATGAAAACCATTTAAAATCTTATTCTGCCGTATCAATCATTTTATGAATTTCCGATATCTCTTCAGCCGTCAGTTCTTTACGTCTGGTAAATGCCGCGATAAAAGCAGGAAGCGATCCTTCAAATGTCTCTTCCACAAACAATTCGCTCTGGGCAGCATAATAATCTTCCCGGGAAATCAGGGATGTTACCATTTTATCCTGCATTCTGAAAATGCCATGCCCACTGAGTTTCTTTAATACTGTATAAGTAGTAGTCCTTTTCCAATGAAGTTCCTTTTCACACAATAGAACCAGTTCTGCGGTAGTCAACGGTTCGTGTTCCCATATGATATCTGCAAATCTGGATTCCACCGCTCCCAATTTGTATTCTTGCTTCATAAATCTTTCCCCCAATTCTGATCTTTCTTATCCTTTACAATTTGTCTATTATCAATAGACAAATACAGTCTATCAGCAATAGACAACCCTGTCAAGAGCTTTATAACAATATTTACCTTTTTTATTCAATAAGATATAATAAATTTAATATTTTAATGGAGGAAACTTATGTATCTCTTATTGCTCTCATTAATATATCTGGCGTTTATCAGCTTAGGGCTCCCAGACTCCCTGCTTGGCGCAGCATGGCCTACAATGCAGGAATCCTATCAGGTCCCTATCTCATATATGGGCATCATATCAATGATCATCAGCGGCGGAACCATCTGCTCAAGCCTCCTTTCGGAACGGCTGACCCACCGTTTTGGGACAAAATATGTGACTGTTTTCAGTGTATTTCTGACCGCTGTTGCATTGTTTGGATTTTCCTTATCCAACAGCTTCTGGTTCCTATGTATCTGGGCAGTCCCTTACGGTCTTGGCGCAGGCGCCATCGATGCCGCACTGAATAATTATGTCGCAATACATTACACTTCACGCCACATCAGCTGGCTTCATTGTTTCTGGGGTGTTGGAACCATAATCAGCCCCTATATTATGAGTGCGGCATTGCTGCATTCCTCCTGGGAAAACGGATACCGCATGGTTTCTCTGATACAGATTGCGATTGCCATCATTCTGTTATCTACGCTTTCGATCTGGAAAGTGAACCAAAAGAATGATGATGAAAAAGACGAACACTCTCTGCTCGGTCTGAAAGGAGCTTTGAAGATTCGGGGCGTTCCCTTTATATTGATCGGATTTCTCTGCTACTGCGCCGGAGAAAGCACATCAATGCTTTGGGCCAGCAGCTATCTTACACAGGCAAGAGACATTTCCAAAGAAGCTGCCGCTGCCTTTGCCGCCCTATTTTTTATTGGAATTACCGCAGGACGGTTTGCAGCGGGCTTTATTTCAGAAAAAATCGGCGACCGGAAAATGATACGCCTTGGCACCACCATTATTATCTTAGGTATTATTTGTATGTCCCTCCCGATCAAAACAGACGTCGCCGCTCTGGCAGGGTTAGTGGTGATCGGACTGGGGTGTGCGCCTGTATATCCCTGTATCATTCATTCCACACCGTCGCACTTTGGCAGCAATAATTCCCAAGCCATTATCGGTATACAAATGGCAAGCGCATATATGGGTTCCACTTTTATCCCTCCGCTGTTCGGGCTGATTGCCAACCATATCAGCATTAAACTGTTTCCTGTTTTCCTATTGCTGTTTTTTATTATGATGATCCTAATGATTGAAACAACCTACAAAAAAGTCAATTGACATCCATTCCTTGCCCTGTCAAAAAGGGAGCCCGCAGGCTCCCTATAAAAATTCACCAAAATCTATTGATCCAGTTTCTTTATTTCCCGGTTGAAGCAGGATAATAAACTCACTATAAACCCACATACCCCGGTACACAAAAACATTGCTGCCATGCCGCTTCCGGCGCTATTCCCTACGATTGTTCCCAGAACCCCTGCCAGTCCGTTTCCAGACCCCAAACTGGGTTCAACCATAAAAGGTTCAAATACATAATCGGCCAGATAGCCTCCAAGGATAATACCAACCGGAATCGTGCTATACTGGATGGCATTCCTGACTGCGAACACCCTTCCCTGTATGAACTCAGGAATCTTACGGTACATGATCGTATTCTGATTCGCCATGATAAAAGGGATCGGCAGGCTGGCAGCAACCGCAGCAGCCGACCACCAGAAAACATTTTTTCCCACCGCCATCATCAGATCACCGAACAAAAATGACAAGGCAGCCGAAATATAAATTGACACCGCCTTATGACGGCTCTCCTTTTTCACAGAAACAATGATTCCACCTACAATTCCACCGATTCCCATACAGGCATTTACCATTCCAAGCGCAATACTGTTCCCTGCGCTTCTTGTCAGAATCATGGGTGATAAAATATTCTCATAAGTAAGCCTTGAAAAGAAATTGATCAACGCCATCGTCAGCATGATATATAAAATGCCTTTTTCCTGTTTCAGGAAAGTGAATCCTTCCGTCATCCCGGCAAACGGAGAACCCTGTTTTTTATCCTGCGCCCGTTCAGGAATTGCGATAAAAAACAATAACACGCAGAATGCAAATGCAAAGCTCGCTAAGTCTATTAAC
>CAMWHY010000187.1 GCA_947174185.1 uncultured Lachnospiraceae bacterium
ATTAAAAACAGACTTCTATGTCTGTTTTTTGATTGAATTTCTCTTGAATAAAAGAGGCAACTTTGCTAAACTATTATAAGTAAAAACAAATGGTAAAATATGGACACTAATATTTTATGAAAAAGGAGCGAAGCAAGATGGGTTCAAAAGTAACATTTGATTATTCCAAGGCAGCTCCCTTTGTGAAGGATCATGAAGTGGAGCAGATGAAAAAGCCGGTTTTAGACGCTAAGGAAATGCTGGTTGGCAAGACCGGCGCAGGTAATGATTTTTTAGGCTGGATCGATCTTCCGGTCAATTATGATAAGGAAGAGTTTGCGAGAATTAAAAAGGCGGCAGCAAAGATCCAGAGCGATTCGGACGTTCTGATCGTAATCGGGATCGGTGGTTCTTATTTGGGCGCAAGGGCGGCAATCGAGTTTTTAGGTCACAGCTTTTATAATGTGATCAGCAAAGACCAAAGAAAGACGCCGGAGATATATTTTGTTGGCAATTCGATCAGCTCTACTTATTTAAAACATCTGATCGATGTGATTGGAGACAGGGATTTCTCCCTGAATATGATTTCCAAGTCTGGCACCACCACAGAGCCGGCGATCGCATTCCGCGTACTTAAGAAGATGGCAGAGGATAAGTACGGCAAGGAAGGTGCGGCAAAGAGAATTTATGCGACTACAGATAAGGCAAAAGGATCACTGAAGAATCTTGCAACAGAGGAAGGTTATGAATCCTTTGTTGTACCTGATGATATCGGCGGACGTTTCTCCGTATTGACTGCAGTGGGACTTCTTCCGATCGCGGTATCCGGCGCTGATATTGATAAGCTGATGGAAGGCGCGGCTTCCGGAAGAAAGCGCGCATTGGAAGCGGATTATGAAGAGAATGATGCGCTGAAGTACGCAGCTCTTCGTAACATCCTGCTCAGAAAGGGTAAATGCATCGAGATTCTTGCCAATTATGAACCTGCAGTCCACTATGTATCGGAGTGGTGGAAGCAGCTGTATGGCGAGTCAGAAGGAAAAGATCAGAGAGGTATCTTCCCTGCAAGCGTTGATCTTACCACAGATCTTCACTCCATGGGACAGTTTATTCAGGACGGTTCCAGAAACCTGTTTGAAACAGTGATTAATATCGAGACTTCCAGAGAGGAGATCATCATTGAGGAGGAGCCGGTAGATCTTGACGGATTGAATTACCTTGCAGGCAAGACCGTTGATTTTGTCAATAAGAGCGCAATGAACGGAACTGTTCTTGCCCATACAGACGGTCAGGTTCCTAACATGATGGTTCACGTGCCGGAAGTAAATGAATTTTATCTTGGCGAATTATTTTACTTCTTTGAATTTGCCTGCGGTATCAGCGGCTATCTCTTAGGAGTGAATCCGTTTAATCAGCCTGGTGTAGAATCCTACAAGAAGAACATGTTTGCTCTTCTTGGCAAGCCGGGATATGAGGCACAGAGAGAAGAACTTTTAAAAAGACTGTAATCTGACAGATGCGCTTTGTATCCGGTCTATGATGATGAATAAAGAGGGGGTATCTCAATCCGGGGATACCCCTGCCTTTTTCTAAGGAAACGCTTTCATCAGCGTTCCCTTAAAATGAACGGATTATGACGGTATTGCAGACATGGAGGATTAGGATGAATATTGTGATTTTGGAAAGGAACAGCGTAGGTACGGATATCGATATCAGCTGTTATGAAAAGCTGGGTCATGTGACTGCTTATGGCAATTCACTAAAAGAAGATGTTGCAGGCAGAATCGGGGATGCGGATATTCTGGTTGCCAATAAAGTACCGTTAAATGAAGAGACCCTAAAGGATGCACCAAAGGTAAAGCTGATCTGTGAGCTTGCAACCGGCTATGATAATATTGATCTGGACTATTGTAAGAAACGTGGGATTCGTGTCGTCAACTCCAGGGATTACTGCACCCCTGCGGTGGTGCAGCATACCTTTGCACTGGCATTGTTCGTATTGGAGCATCTGCACTATTATGATGAGTATGTGAAACATGGTGCTTATGCGAAGCAGGATCGGTTTTCCCACTTTGATCTGCCGTATGCAGAGATACAGGGGAAGACGTGGGGGATCGTGGGTATGGGAAATATTGGCAGAGGCGTTGCAAGGGTGGCTGATGCTTTTGGATGCCGGGTGATTTATTATTCCACCACAGGGAAGAATGTGGTGGAGGGTTATGAGGCGGTGGATAAGGATACGCTTTTAAAGGAATCGGATTTATTGTCCCTGCATTGTCCGCTGAATGAGAATACGAAGTATTTCATAGATGCCCAGGCGCTACATAAGATGAAAAAAAGCGCGGTATTGATCAATGTGGCAAGAGGAGCGGTAGTCAATAATGGAGATTTATATACCGCTTTGATGGAGGATGAAATTGCCGGAGCCGGTCTGGATGTATTAGAGCAGGAGCCGATCACGCCAGAGAATCCTTTGAGCAGACTGATGGATTCCAACCGTCTGATTATTACGCCGCATATGGCTTGGGCAAGTAATGAGGCAAGACAGAGGGTGGTTGAGGAAGTCTATAAAAATATAGAATCATTTTTACAGGGTGAGGAGAGGAATGTTGTAATATAGAGTCCCTGGGCGGTTTCCGAGGATCGAAATGGTTTTAGATTGAAAAATAAGATTGATATCTTATTTTTCAATCTGATCGCAGATGAGAAACCGCATGCGCGGATTTCTCATCGCGTGTCATCGCAGCAGGGCTGCGACATGGAGGATAATATAAGAAAGAAGCGTGGTTTTCATATGGAGAGAGATAAGAGGAAAGCAAAATATTACGCGGTCATCAGGATATGTACTATTCTGGCGGCGCTGGCGCTGCAGATCGTATTGGTTGCCGGTCTGGTTCTATATCTGCAGCAGTATGCGGTGGGGATCTATCTGGCATTGGAGCTTTTTTCTGCTGTTGTAATCTTTCAATTGGTAAATGAGGATAATTATAATCGGCAATTCTGGATCATGATCATCCTGGCGCTTCCGGGATTCGGATTTATTCTTTATTATTTGTGGGGTAGTCAGGCAAAGGATAAGAAGCTCCATAAACGGTTGCTGGATATTGAACTGGATATGAAGGCGCACCTGATGCAAAGTCCGGAAGTGGCGGAGGATTTTGAATCTGTGCATATTAACAAGGTGCAGATCTCGCGTTATCTGCAAAAAGACGGATTTCCGGTCTATAAAGGTACAGATGTGACGTATTACCCTTTGGGAGATGATATGGAAAAAGACTTTATGAAAGATCTTGCCGCTGCAAAAGAAAGTATTTTCATGGAGTATTTTATTGTATATAATGGGGAATGGTGGAAGCGCATCCGGGAAATTCTGGTAAAGAAAGCGGCGGAAGGCGTAGACGTCAGATTGCTTATTGATGATTTTGGATGTCTCTATATGGGTGTCCGCAAACTGAAAAAGGAACTGAAAAAGGACGGTATCAAGTTG
>CAMWHY010000188.1 GCA_947174185.1 uncultured Lachnospiraceae bacterium
CGGCATACGAGATTCATGAGCGTCTCGTGGGCGCGGAGATGGGTCTAAGAGACAGCGATATTAGCGGTGCCATTATGAATGAGTTCTAACATTTCACCGGTAAGAAACCAGCCTTCACCGGTCTGGTTGCCAATATCCACGATTTCACTGGCATATTTTACAAGATCATAAATATTTGCGGGCGGATCAAAGTGTCTGCTCTTTTTTAATTCCTTGGCGGAGGCGGAACGGACAAAATTCATGCCAGTAATGCCGAGCTTGCAAAGCCTTGCCGCTTTTTTGCTGGTGCCAAGATGCTCCGCCTTATAGATCTGGTTATAGAAGCAGTAGAACATAAAGTCCAAAAGGTCGGGAACGACAGCTTCCGCACCCTCATGTTCCAAAAGTTCTACCAGATAGTTATTTGCTGCAGGAGCAAATTTTACAAGAATTTCACCGACAATGCCGACACGTGGTTTTTTTACATCCTCATGAATTGGCACCGCATCAAATTCCTGAATCATTTCCCGGCAGATCTTGCGGTAACGGAAGAAAGAAGGATGCTTCGAAGTAATAAAATCATTACAGATCGCAAGCCATTTCTGATGCACTTCTTCAGTACTGCCGGGAGTGATCTCATAAGGACGCATGCGATAAACGCATCTCATAAAAATATCTCCGAACAATGCTGCATATAACAAACGAATGATTAGATTCAGATCCAGTTTAAATCCGGGATTGACCTCGATGCCTCCAAGGTTTAAGGAGATCACCGGTATATGTGGATATCCAGCCTTTTCCAGGGCACGGCGGATGAATCCGACATAGTTGGTCGCACGGCACCCGCCGCCAGTCTGTGTCATCATGACGGCTAAATGATCCGTATCATATTCACCGGAAAGAATCGCTTCCATGATCTGTCCGACAACGCACAGGGACGGATAGCAGGCGTCGTTATTGACGTATTTTAAACCTACATCCACAGAGTGACGGTTGTCATTGGTCAGCACCTTAAAATTGTATCCACAGGAAGAAAATGCCTTTTCCAGCATATCAAAATGGATCGGTGACATCTGCGGACAGATGATTGTGTAGTTTTTACGCATTTCCTCGGTAAAAAGGACACGTTCGATATTGGCAGGGCGGATAGTGCGTTTGGTGCATTTCCGGTCCCTGACTTCGATCGCAGCCAGTAAGGAGCGGATACGAATCCTTGCTGCGCCCAAATTATTGACTTCGTCGATTTTGAGGCAGGTATAAATCTTATCGGAACCGCTTAAGATATCATTCACCTGATCGGTTGTAACGGCATCTAAGCCGCAGCCAAAAGAGTTGAGCTGGATCAGATCCAGATCGTCTCTGGTTTTCACATAGCTTGCCGCACAGTAGAGGCGGGAGTGGTACATCCACTGGTCAGATACGATCAATGGGCGTTCCGGTTTTGACAGATGGGAGATAGAATCCTCTGTCAACACAGCGATATCAAAAGAAGTGATCAGCTCAGGAATCCCATGGTTAATCTCAGGATCGATATGGTAAGGACGCCCGGCGAGAACGATACCGCGCTTCTTATTTTGGGTCAGATATTCCAGAACTTCTTCCCCCTTTTTCTGGATATCCCGGTGTGCTTTTTCCTGCTCCGCCCATGCTTTTTCCACGGCAGCGGCCACCAGCTTTGCCGGGATTTCAGAAAACTCCTCGATCAGGACCGGAGTTATGGTTTCAGGTCCTAAAAAGGACATAAACGGATTGCGGAAGCGGACTTCCCCACGGCCGATCTCTTCAATATTGTTTTTAATATTCTCCGAATAGGAGGTAACGATCGGGCAGTTATAGTGATTATTGGCGTCCGTTGTTTCATTGCGTTCATAGAACAGCGCCGGATAGAAAATAAAGTCCGGGTTCTGGTTGATCAGCCATTGTACATGACCGTGCGCCAGCTTGGCAGGATAGCATTCCGATTCGCTGGGAATGGATTCGATGCCGAGCTCATAGATTTTACGGTTTGAGAGCGGAGAGAGAACGACTTCATATTCCAGTTCATTGAAGAAAGTGAACCAGAATGGATAGTTCTCATACATATTCAACACTCTCGGAATGCCGACGCGTCCGCGTACCGCTTTGTCGGCAGGGAGCGGTTCATAGTCAAAGATTCTATGAAGCTTGTATTCAAAAAGATTTGGTATATTATTTTCATTTTTTTGTTTGCCAAGACCGCGTTCACAGCGGTTGCCGGAAATATACTGGCGTCCGCCTGAAAATTGGTTGATGGTCAGTCGGCAGTTGTTAGTACAGCCGCGGCATTTCGCCATGGAGGTTGTAAACTGCAGTTCATTGATCTGTTTAAAGGAGAGCATAGTTGTCTGATCACCGGCCCGGTAATTCTCGCGTGCGATCAGGGCTGCACCGAAAGCCCCCATGATCCCGGCGATGTCGGGACGGATGGCTTCGCAATTTGCAATCTTCTCAAAGCCTCGAAGAACGGCATCATTATAGAACGTACCGCCTTGTACGACAATACGTTTTCCAAGCTCGGAGGCATCAGATACCTTGATGACTTTAAACAAGGCATTTTTGATAACAGAATAGGCAAGCCCCGCAGAGATATCGGATACGGCGGCGCCTTCCTTTTGCGCCTGTTTTACCTTGGAATTCATAAATACGGTACATCTGGTTCCAAGGTCGATGGGATGCTCTGCAAATAATGCCGCTTTTGCAAAATCCTGTACGGAGTAATTCAAAGATTTCGCAAAGGTCTCAATAAAAGAACCGCATCCGGAGGAACAGGCTTCATTTAATAAAACGCTGTCAACGGTCTGATTTTTGATCTTAATGCATTTCATATCTTGTCCGCCGATATCCAGAATGCAGTCAACCTGGGGATCAAAGAAAGCAGCCGCATAATAATGTGCAACCGTCTCGACCTGTCCGTCATCCAGCAGGAATGCTGCCTTCATCAACGCTTCTCCATAACCGGTGGAGCAGGAGCGGACAATCTTTGCATCGGCAGGAAGAACGGAATAGATTTCCTTTAAAGCACGGATCGCTGTCTCCAGAGGATTTCCATTATTGTTGCTGTAGAAGGAATAGAGAAGTCGACCCTGACCGTCGATCAGAGCGACTTTTGTTGTTGTGCTTCCAGCGTCTATGCCAAGAAAGCAGTTGCCATGATATTGTTCAAGATCGCCTGTGCCGACACAATGGGAATTATGACGGCGCTCAAAATCTTCATATTCTGTCTCGTCTTTAAAGAGCGGCTCCATACGTTCTACTTCAAATTC
>CAMWHY010000189.1 GCA_947174185.1 uncultured Lachnospiraceae bacterium
TTTTATGTGTTATAATACCATTTATCTTATGTGTGGAAATGACTATTACAGCTTCGGCATCAGAACCTTTATTTAGTTTAAATGAAGATGAAGAAGCCTCTCATTTTGAAGTAATAAATGATATAGAATACCAACAACATTGCAGCTTTATAGGGCAGTATGCCATACCTGGTAAGGGAAAGAACGGTTATGGAAAAAAAGAAGAAAATAATTTTGAGCGTAAGTATATGTATCATCATAGTATTGATAGGGATCTTGGTTTTTGTGTTAAAATATCGTTCCAGAGACCATATCAACTTTGCGGAATTAGATTTGTCTCAGGTGGATAGCATAGTATTATATTCCTATTCGGTGGAACAAGTGATTTTATCAGAAAAAGAAATGTCTGAATTAATTCCGCTTTTAAATCAGGTTGAGTTAGTTGGAGAATGGACGCAGGAATTTCGGGATTATAACGGGAGTAAATACTATATGTATAAGATTAACTTAATTAATGGTAAAAGTTTTGACTTTGCAGCAAGTATGCCATTTTATATTATAGACGGAGAACGGGGATACAAAGTAGAAGAGGCGGATTATGACACGTGTAATGAGTTAAGTCAAAAATATTTTGAGCTTGTGGATCAATATTTTTATTAAAACAGATGTATGATAATACTTAATTTAGAAGAAAAAGGAGGCTGTGCAGACGATTGATCTGCGTAACCTCCTTTTTCTTAATAAATTTGATTTTGTTAGAAAATCCTAAGATATGAAATACATTTTCCTTGCGGCGGATAGATGAATCACTTATAATAATGCCATGAGGGCGTTTTGTTGAAATATTCGGCAGCCTATTATATGGAAGCTGTGTAGGATAGAAGCCATTATAAGGTGAAAGTATATATTAGAGTTAAAATGGAGAAAATTGCACCATGGAGGTTAATCATGAGCGCATTGGAACGGTTTTTAAGATATGTGAAGATAGATACGCAGTCGGATGAAAAGGGAGAGGGATATCCCAGTACGGAAAAGCAGAAGGAACTGTTGGATCTGTTATATCGGGAACTTCGGGCAATGGGCGTGCCGGATGTGCGTCAGGATAAAGAGTATGCCTGCGTTTATGCGGTGCTTCCTTCCAATCAGCCGCAGAAAACGATCCCCTCAGTAGGATTTATTGCCCATGTGGATACAGCGGATGCCATGAGCGGCGCGAATGTTCATCCCCGGGTGATTGAGAATTATGATGGCGGAGATATTCTCTTAAATGAGGAGAAAGGCATTCGGACAAAAGCAGAGGATTTCCCGGAGATGAAGGAGCTGAAGGGGAAGCGGCTGGTAGTTACGGATGGAACTACTCTTCTTGGGGCGGACGATAAAGCCGGTGTGACAGAGATCATGGAGATGGTGCAGTATTTTACCATGCATCCGGAGATTATGCATGGCAATATCTGTGTGGCATTTACGGCGGATGAGGAGATCGGCAGAGGCGTGGATCATTTTGACATCAACGCTTTTGGCGCGAATTATGCCTATACGGTGGATGGCGGTGCTTTGGGAGAGATTTCCTGTGAAAATTTTAATGCTGCTGATGCAAAGGTAACATTTCACGGAAGAAGCATGCATCCGGGGGATGCGAAGGATAAGATGATCAATGCACTGACTCTGCAGCAGGAATTTGACCGGATGCTGCCAGAGCAGGAACGTCCGGAACATACGCAGGGGCATGAAGGGTTTTATCATTTGACGGCAGTTCATGGAACGGTGGAAAAGGCGGTTGCTTCCTATATCATCAGGGATCATGATGATAAACTATTTGAGGAGAGAAAGAAGATCTTTTTGGATGCGGCGGCTAAGATGAATCAGAAATATAGCGAGGACACTGTCGTAGTAGAATCTGAGGATGTCTACTATAATATGAAGGGACGGGTGGATGCGCATCCGGTCATCATGGAGACTGCTCTTTTGGCGATGAAGGAGACGGGCATCATGCCGAAGGTAGAACCGATCCGCGGCGGGACGGATGGTGCAAGGCTTTCCTTTCTGGGACTGCCCTGCCCGAATCTCTGTACTGGCGGCGGCAATTTCCACGGAAAGCATGAATATCTCTGTGTAGATGATATGGAGAAAATCATAGAGCTGCTGGTCAGGATTGTAATATTATATTCTGAAGGATAAAAATGCATTGCTTGTTCCGATAAAAATTGGGCGGAAAATGATAAGCGGGGACAAAAGAATATTTGACATTAGAGATATAGACGGTAATATTTAAGAAAGATTTAGGGGTACAACAGATGCTTCAGATAAAAGAAAAAGTAATCCGGCAGCAGGTGGGAGAAGCAGGCAGGAAACTGCTGGGCTTTTTGCTTTGTGCGACGCTGCTTATCTCTTTGAACGGTTGCAAGGACGATACGGAGATCGTACTTACTACGGGATTTTATGAAAATGAAGTATTCCGTATCGAGGGGATGAGTTGTTATTTGCCAGAGGTCATGATCTATTTGACCAATATCCGGAATCAGTATGAAGATGTCTTTGGGGAAGAGATCTTTGCGCAGACCATAGACGGGATTCCTATCGAAGAGAGCATTAAGCAGACTGTCCTAGCAAGAATCGCTAAGATTAAAATGATGAATCTGATGGCGGAATATTATGAGATCGTTCTGGACGAACGGGAACTGGAACTGGCGGAAAACGCTGCGGCGGAGTATTATCAGTCGTTAAGCGCTGAAGAGATCGCCTCTATGGATGGAGCGACGCAGGAGACAGTGCTGCAGCTTTATGAGGAGTATGCTCTTGCCAATAAGGTATATCAATATCTTGTGCAGGAGGTAGATCAGGAGATCAGCGATGATGAGGCGCGGACAGTGACCGTGTGGCAGATCTTTCTTTCGACCACATATGATAGGGAAAACGGTGAACGGGCTGATGTTTCTGAGACAGAGCGGGAGACGGTTTACCGACAGGCGGAGAGCATCTGCGAGCGGATCGAAGCAGGAGAGGATTTTGCAGCGTTAGCGTCAGAATACAGCGACGCCGAGGAACTGGTGGCATATTACCGCAAAGGGGGACAGGAGGGAGCCCTGGTGGAGGCAGTTTTCAAACTTGCGGAGGATGAAGTCAGCGGGATCATAGAAGGAGAACAGGGATATTATATCTTCC
>CAMWHY010000190.1 GCA_947174185.1 uncultured Lachnospiraceae bacterium
GTTTGGAAAAGGGGACCCCGTAATCCGTCGGATCATCGATTTATCCTAGAAACAATGTACTTGGTTTGCCATAGTTGGCAGAAATAATAATATAATATCCTTGATGTTTTTTAGAGGATGGATGTCATTTACTTTTACCAGTATTTTAGGCAGCGAAAACCACATGGACGCATTCCCCAGAATGGCAAATCCCACCACGGAAGCAGCATACAGCCACAAATCTGAAGGATCATTGATAAAAACAAAGATAAAGATCATATGGCAGATCTTTACCGAAAAATTTCTTATGGCTATTTTCTTAAAATCTTCTATTCCATAATAAAACCATGAAATGTCAAAAATAACATTTACAATATTAATGGATAAGATAAAATAAATCAAAATATTCTCTTTTACAAAAGAAATGATAATGAAAAAAAACGCTAAACAGATCGTACTGGCTAACATTCTGAAAATCTGGATCTCCCAAAATGACTTGGAACATTCTTCTCTGTTACTCCTTACACAGGCAATGCTGCGCTGTCCATAAAGAGTCGTTCCCAGTATGGCAGTAATAATAAAATACGATGCAATCGAATTGACATAGCTGTAAATACCAATTCCTTCCGCCCCCAATACCCTCGACAGGTAAGGAGTTACGATCAATGGAACTAATAATATAAATACCTGATTTACTGTATTCCAGATATAGTTACGGCTTACGCTCGGACTTTGACTCATTATTGTTTTTCCCCGGATAAATACTTTTTCACGCAAGTGCACATCTTATTCTACACTTACTTCCCCCGTTTGTCAAAAGTTAGATTTCATGACTCATGCCCCAGCATGTTTTCAATAAATATTCCATATCCCTTTGCTGAATCCCTGACCAGTACATGTGTCACCGCCCCAATCAGCTTTCCATCCTGAATGATCGGGGAACCGCTCATTCCCTGTACGATGCCTCCTGTCATATCCAGAAGTTCAGGATCGGTGATCGTGATCGTAAGTCCCTTATTATCATTGCTATTAATATTGATACTATCGATCTGAATATCATAATACTTTAATTCTCCGGCGATATCGCATAATATTTGTGCAGGTCCCGGATGAACCTCGCTCCGGTAGCCCACTTCGATAGGCTGGGGCATACTGTCCAAGATCTGCTGACTGAGACTTCCAAACACGCCATTAGAGGTATTGCTGTCGATCGTCCCAATGATATTATCATGGACATAGTGTATCATGCCGGTAATCTCCCCCGGATGTCCTGACTGTCCCTTTTCGATCGCGATCACCTGAGAACGGTAGAGTTCTCCCTTGTTCATATCCATGAGCACGCCGGTATCTGCATCGGCAATTCCATGACCAAGCGCTCCGAAATTTCCATCCAGATCAAGATACGTCAATGTCCCGACCCCCTGGGCGCTATCTCTGACCCAGATACCCAGCTTATAATCTCCAGACTGGTTCTGTACCGGAGTCATGGAAAGGGATATGATTTCCCCATTTCTACGCAGCATCACGGAAAGTGGTTTACCGTCTGAACCTTCTATCAGATCGATCAATTCCCTTTTTCTGGTAACCTTCTGACCATTCACGGTAAGGATATAATCGCCTTTTTGCAGGAATCCATCTGCCGGTGCGCATTCAATCCCCATATTGTTTACAAAAGAACCGGTATCGATCACCAGAATCCCGTCTGTCTCTACATAGATTCCAACTGTGGTTCCCATAGGGATCAACATCTGTTCCTCTACAACACGGATCGTTACTTCCTTATATGGAATAATACCGAATAACTTTAAAAAGGCAACATAATTTTCCTCTTCTCCGGTAACCATGGTAAATTCTCTGGAAAAATCAATCGGGATATTCGCATCCGCCTCGGCCGTTTCCGGTACGATCACACCGCTGACCGGCACACAAAAATCAATCTCCTGTTCGGAACACGCCTTTAAATTGATCGCATCCGGAATCATAGAAAGATAATACCGATAAACCGACATTATACACCATAAAATACCAAACAACGTTATAAAAAATGTTACTCCCTTAAAAAATCTACGACCCATCCAGATAACCTTGCCTTTCCGTCTTCTTAATTGTTTGGAAACGATGATTTATCGGCGTTTCCTTAGAAAAAGGACATGCCGCATTTGCAGGCGTGTCCTTTTTAGTATGTCACATTTTAAAATATTTAACGTTATTTCATTTTTGTTTGATCTGCCAGATTTTTCAATTCTTCTGCATTTTTAAGCACAGCATCTGTAATATTGTCCGATCCGAGAAGTCTTGCAATCTCTGCAATCGCATCTTCCCTGCCTAGCGTCTCCAGCGTGGTCACTGTTTTTCTGTCTACTTCCTTTTTTTCAATCAAATAATGTGTATCTGCCATGGCAGCAATCTGAGGAAGATGGGTGATGCAGATGACCTGATGCTCTTTTCCAAGGATCGCCATCTTTTCTGCGACCTTCCATGCCGTCTTTCCACTGATTCCGGTATCGATTTCGTCAAATATCAGGGTATCGATCTGATCTTTTCTGGCAAATACCGTCTTTAATGCAAGCATGATACGCGACAGTTCTCCACCGCTTGCAACCTCTTTCAAAGAGCGCATCTTCTCTCCAGGATTTAGCGAGATCAGAAAATCCACTTCGTCATATCCATCAACGCCACAGCTTTCTTTTTTTGTCACATCCACCATAAAAGATACTTTTAAGAAATTCAGATCCTCTAATGTCTCCTGAATCTGTGCGGATAATACTTCCGCCTGTCGTTTCCTGATCTTATGAGCTTTTTCAGCCATGCTGCACATCTTCTTTTCCAGTACGGCAATTTCTTCTTTCCGAGTTGCGACATAATGATCTAAATCTTTTAATTTATCCAGCTTCTCTTGCTGTTGTTCCCCATAGGCGATCACCTGGGCAATACTCGTACCGTACTTTGCCTTGATATGATTGATGCTGTCCAACCTCGTCTCTGCCGCATCATATTCCTGTTCTGAAAACACAGCATTTTCCATATAATCCGTCAGTTCTCTCGCAGCTCCATGAAGCAGGCTCTCTGCATCCGTAAGCTGTTCCAGAACCG
>CAMWHY010000191.1 GCA_947174185.1 uncultured Lachnospiraceae bacterium
GATCGTATTGTTCAAATATAGTGGATTTATCACTTTCTTTAATAACCTTATCAAAAGGGAATTGTCGGGATTTCATTCTTATAACATCATACCGTTTCAATCAATCTGGGAGTTTACGAAATTGATGTTTAGCGGTAATTTTTCCAGAGGATTTAACAATATTATAGGGAATGTCTTTGTATTTGCACCCTTTGGATATTTTCTCCCTTTGCTGTATAAGAAATGTCGAAAATGGAAAATAGTCGTATTAGCAGGATTTTTTGTCAGTTTATTTTTTGAAGTCTGTCAGTATTTTTTGTATTTGGGCAGCGCCGATATAGATGACGTAATATTGAATTTATTAGGTGTTGTTTTAGGATTTTTATTCTTTAGGGTTATGATAACAATAACGGAGAAAGAAACGGAAAGATATGTAGTAACTATCATACTATCGATCATTGGATTTCTAGTGGCAGGTTATCTTGCTGTCGATTATTTTGGTATTATGTTTGGTATTCATCATCAGGCTGCTCAAAGTTATTTGCCAGACAGTGGGAATGACCTGCAAAGTGATTTTAGTGATTATGAACTAGTGGAAGTTAGTTCTGATGGTAACTCTGATGAGGAACAACTGAAAGACGGTTCTGATGTTGAATATGAACTATGTGGACATATAACGGCATTGGGTGAAGCAAGCATTACCATAAACAAAAGTCAGGTAGAAGATTTGGGTGATGGTGGAATGATCCAAACCATAAATATTGATGATCCAGATCTGCAAACGGTATGTATAACTGAAACTACAAAATATACGCAAATAGACATATATGATGTAAACGGGGATAAAGTTGAAACGTTAGAAGCAGTAAAAGAAGATTTGGAAATAGATCAATATATAAATATTAAGGGATATCAATCAGATAATAAATTTTATGCAACTGAAATCGAGATTTATAATTTTCGGTTTATGAAGTAAGACTGAGCTTTTGGCGGAAAAATTGGAGAAGGTATAGATATTAAAGAAACAAGGATGAATTGTGGTATGCAAGAAACAAGGACAGAAAACAACGATAGAAATATTCAGATGAGCAGGCGGCAGATAAAATACAGAAAAAGAAGACAACAGAAAAAACGGATCTTCTTTTTCGTCAAAGCAGTTATTTTGATGATCTTCATATTATGTTTTAAAAATGTTTATGCGCGTTTGGAAGAAATGCAAATGGAGATAAAACAGATAGAAATACAGTACAATGGAGCTGTTCAAACCAGTGCAGAAAATGATATACCAGAGGAAATAGATTATGTCGACAGCATTGCTTCATGGGAAGTGGAAAAACCTATAGAACGGACAAAGGCGGAAGTTTTGCAACGGCTGGAAGAACTTGCGCAGGACAATTCTGTGATTGGGGATATTTACCGGAATCATTCCGGGTATTCAGAAGAACTACTTGCAGCGCTGGCAAATAATCCGGAAATGGCGGATTTTGTTGCGGGATATCCGGGTGAGAAAGGAGGAGTAGCAGGGGGAATCACTGTTTTAGAACAAGAACAGGAATTTCCCCTGTTTCTCCAATGGGATCCGCGTTGGGGATATGAGTCATATGGAGAGAGCTGTATAGGATTGGCGGGTTGTGGTCCAACATGTTTGTCCATGGTATTATTCTATCTTACCGGGGATGAAACGATTACTCCGGATAAGATTGCAAGGTACAGCATGGAAAATGGATACTATGTCAAAGGAACCGGTACGGCATGGACACTTATGAAGGATGTACCAACGCTATATAATATCAAAGCTACAGAGATCAGCTCGTCAGAACAAAATATCAGAACAGAGCTGGATCATGGGAACCTCATCATATGTGCTATGGGGAGAGGATATTTTACAACATCCGGGCATTATATCGTTATATATGGATATGATAAAGACGGATTCCTGGTAAATGATCCAAATTGTGTGGCAAGAAGCAACGTAAGATGGAATTTCGAAGAAATTCAGTATCAAATAAGGAATATTTGGTCTTATGGAATCTCATGACGAAAGAAATAAGGAATCATGTATATGCAATTAAATAAAGTAGCCATATCAGAAAAATCAATGGAAGTGTCAAAAAGATTGAAGAAATAATTATTTTAACTTTATTTTTTTCGCGTATTCCCTGTACTAATAAGGCAACGAATATAATAATCCAAACAGGTGCAAAAAATTTTCCTTGAAACATTTTGTTTTCCCCCGACATTTTACGTGTAATAAACTTAAAAATATCTCAACAGAAATGGAAGTCATGTAAAAAGCGGCAGAATATTCGTTCTCTATCTCTTGCAGTTTCATAATACGGTAAACCGTATTTTTCACATTGCTCTTTTATGCAGATGCTTTGTTCCACAATATACACTGCGCCCTCTCGAAGATCTTCATCCGATTTGTAAAAGGTATAATCTTTTTCCGTGTCATATTTTTTTTGAATTACGAACCGTTCTTCCGGCGTCACATCAGACGTAATAAAATACGCAATTTCACAGTTTGCCCCATGGATATACTTCATATAATCCTCTGGCAAAAGCTGGTACATATCCAACACCATACCGGGTTTAAACTCATCGTATTCGCCACTGTCCAACATTGCCCGGACAAAAGGTGCCATCTTACCGCTGATTAAGTGTAATGTATCCATAGAGGATAGCCCGGCATAAGTATTCACCCCTGTTTCAGGGAAACACTTTTCAAATCCTGCTATAATGGAATCCATGCTAATATGCTGATACCCATACTGTTTTGCCAGCCGATGAGAAATTGTACTTTTTCCGGCTCTTGGAACACCTGCAATAATAATATTATTTTTCACTTTATTATTCTCCAAATACTGTTTTTGTTTCCTTTACTTCACAAACAAAAAAGCTTATGAATGCAATTATAACCTATTTTTAACGAGTACACAATTCCGGAAAGTGAGTATTTTGCGGAGATTCTTATTGTGGTTTATTAAAAATGCGGTATTGAGAAATATTTTAAAATATTTGCTAAATTCTATAAGTAGTGATATACTATATCTTGATTGCTCAAATTAAAATAGTACATAATATGCCAAAT
>CAMWHY010000192.1 GCA_947174185.1 uncultured Lachnospiraceae bacterium
CGTGCGGGACAGTTTATTCCCTGTCAAGAGCTTTCAGCGGGAATGGTCTGTTATATTACAGCATCGATCAAGAATGTCAAAGATACTGCCGTCGGCGATACGGTAACGGATGCTGACAATCCCTGTCAGGAACCGCTTCCCGGCTATAAGAAGGTACAACCCATGGTATATTGCGGTCTTTATCCGGCGGATGGGGCAAAGTATCCTGATCTGAGGGATGCCTTGGAAAAGCTGAAGCTGAATGATGCTTCGCTTTTCTATGAACCGGAGACTTCTGTGGCGCTGGGATTTGGATTTCGATGCGGTTTTCTGGGGCTTCTTCATCTGGAGGTGATACAGGAACGTTTGGAGAGAGAATATAATCTTGATCTGGTTACTACTGCCCCCAGTGTTATCTACAAGGTTTATAAGACGGATGGGGAGAGGATCGACCTGACCAATCCTACCAACCTTCCGGACCCCTCGGAGATCGATCATATGGAGGAACCGATCGTAAGAGCGGAGATCATGGTGACAAAAGATTTTATCGGGTCCATTATGGAACTGTGTCAGGAACGGAGAGGAAGATATCTCTCCATGGATTATATGGAGGAGACAAGGGCGCTGCTGAAATATGAGCTGCCGTTAAACGAGATCATTTATGATTTTTTTGATGCCCTGAAGTCGCGCTCCAAGGGATATGCGTCCTTTGATTATGACATCAAAGGGTATGAACAGTCCGATCTGGTCAAGCTGGATATTCTGATCAACAGGGAGGAAGTGGATGCGCTGTCCTTTATCGTACACAGCGGCAGCGCTTATGAGCGGGGCAGGAAGATGTGCGAGAAGCTAAAGGAGGAGATCCCAAGACATCTGTTTGAGATCCCGATCCAGGCGGCGGTGGGCGGCAAGATCATTGCAAGAGAGACGGTAAAGGCGATGCGTAAGGATGTGCTGGCAAAGTGTTACGGCGGCGATATCACGCGTAAAAAGAAACTTCTGGAGAAACAGAAAGAAGGCAAGAAGCGGATGCGTCAGATCGGCAATGTGGAGATCCCGCAAAAGGCATTTATGAGCGTGCTGAAGCTGGATGATGATAAATAGACAAAAAAATTAGTATGGGAAATGATGGGGAAGGAAATAGAAATATGGCTAAAGTACAGGAAATAATGTCTTCTGCTGATTTCAGAACAGGGTTTAGGAAGATTCTGCTGCTATTATGCAGCGCAGCGTTGATAGAGGTGTTTTTGTTTAACTTCAGGTCGATTCAGTCCCTTTTTTACGAAGAACATCCATGGACGGAATATGATTTCTCCATAGAAGGCGCCAATGTATATGAAGATGGGCTGATCTCCATAACGGATGAGACCGTATCCATTATTATCAATGATCTGTCCCTGGATGTAAAAAATATCCGGCTGGATCTGGAAACCGTCGATTCTATTGAACTCACCAACAGGGAAAACGGCGTATGCCGTGTGGACTTTTTTATAACGGATGAGGGAAGTTCCCAGATGTATCAGTTTTTACATCGGATCATATTGCATGGCAATATCACTTCCCAGTATCAGTGGATGCAGGCAGTGGGAAGGATCGGGGATATGCGCATCGACATTTCTATGCCTACAGGACATCTGTTTAGGATTCACGATATTACTTTTAATGCAAAAAAACCACTAGATTTTTCAAGCGTAAGATTTGGTATCATCTGCCTGATTCTTCTTTTAGGGTATGGTTTCCGACGCAGCTCTGTATGGTGGCGGAAGGACTGTGTCAAGCTCGGCGGCTGCGAAAAAGCTGTTTTGGTTATGCTGTTTTTGGTTTTTTATGGAATATCTTGGTTTTTAATGATTTCTAATCCGCTTGTTGCCTATGATA
This sequence comes from uncultured Lachnospiraceae bacterium, assembly GCA_947174185.1. Lineage (GTDB taxonomy): Bacteria > Bacillota > Clostridia > Lachnospirales > Lachnospiraceae > NK4A136. The sequence goes on from CAMWHY010000192.1 coordinate 1,858, forward strand.
CTTATACGCCGTATCAGGAACTGGCATGGGCGCTGGATGCGGGGCAGGCATCCCTTTTGGAAAAACCGTCTCAGGCATTGATGGAGATGGAGGATCCGTATGATTTTATGACAAGAATGGTGGATCAGATAGAGTGTAAGTTTGATTTTGCATACTATGACGGGAACTATTACGTATATCATGGGATTCTTCCCTGTCTGCTGTTTTACTTACCGATTTACCAGCTGACGGGACTGAATATGCCCAATTCGATTCCGGTCTTTCTCTGCTGCCTGTTTTTTGGACTGGGATTCTGCGGTTTGATGCGGCAGATTATTCTCCGATATTTTAGAAAAACCCCCTTCGCACTTTATGTAATGATTACGCTGACCGGTCTGTTTGGCTGCCAGCTGCCGTTTTTTATTACGCAGCCCAATTCCTTTATTTTAACGATCATCTGTGCGGTCGCACTGGTGGTATGGGGGCTTTATTTTTGGATCTCAGCGAAAAAAATAGAACAGACAGGATATTCTAAAGGCAGGATCATGGCGGGGGCTTTTTGTATGGCGCTGGTGGCTGCGGCCAGACCGACGATGTTGCTTTACAGCGTACTGGCATTTGTGATCTTTGGACGGGCATGGCTTACTGACAGGGAAGGATATGATAAAAAGAGCAGGATCAACATGATGGTATTATTTGCAATCCCGTATGTGGCTGTTGCGATCCCGGTAATGTATTATAACTACATTCGTTTTGGTTCGCCCTTTGACTATGGAATGCAGTATAATTTGACGGCATTTAATCTCGCTCATATTCAGTTCTCCCTCGACCGGATCTTTTATGCGATCGGAGAATACCTGTTCCGTATTCCTGATTTTAATTATTTCTTTCCGTTTATCAATACCTTTGAGGCATATTGGAATATTGATGCGCATAGTGTTATAGTTTTTGAGGGGAGTTATCATGCCGGACTGATTCCTTTTAATCTTTTTCTGCTGGCAGCGGCAGTTGTAGTGGAGAAGCGCAGGGATTTTCAGAAGAAGGGACTCTATGCCTTCTGCCTGTGCCTGTCGCTGGGTGGTATCCTGTTAATGTTCTTCGATGTAGAACTTACAAGCGATATTGCATACCGCTATCAGGCAGATTTTTCGTTTGCTTTATTCATCACTGCCTGGGTGGGAATTTTATGGATGCAGGAAAATTATGCTGGAAGGGATTCCTATAGGG
>CAMWHY010000193.1 GCA_947174185.1 uncultured Lachnospiraceae bacterium
AAATAAAATTAACATGACCGGACGAAAGGCGGCGCACAAAATGAATAAAGCAGAAAAAGCAGATGTTCTTTTGGAAAAATTAAAAGAAGATTCCGTGGAATATAGCGCACTTGAAACCGATGGATACAGCCCGGAGGAAACGAAAAAAATGATCCGTTCCCTGATGAATGTCCGAATGCCAAAAGCGCTGTCTGATGAATTGTTAAAATTACAGGATGAGTATCTTCAGGAAGAACTGCAGGAAAAGGGTATCGTAACCTTGGCGGAGATACCTACCATAAAAGAACAAATATTATCGATCTGGCAGGGAGATATCACAAGGCTGAAAGTTGGTGCAATTGTAAACGCTGCCAACTCACAGATGCTGGGATGCTTTGTGCCCTGTCACAGATGTATCGACAATGCCATTCACAGTGCGGCGGGGATGCAGCTGCGGGAAGAGTGCAGCCATATCATGAGCCGCAGGCGGCAGCGGTACGGCGGAAATTATGAGGAGCCCACCGGAACAGCCACTCTGACTTCCGGCTACAATCTTCCTTGTGACTATGTGATTCATACAGTAGGTCCCATCGTATATGGAGGATTAAATCAAGCCTTATGTCAGGATCTGCGGAATTGTTATGAAAATGTTTTGCAATGCTGTCTGGAACATAAGATCAGGTCGGTTGCTTTCTGCTGTATTTCCACAGGCGAATTTCATTTTCCGAATGATAAGGCGGCAGAGATCGCGGTAAAAACGGTAACTGATTTTCTGGAAAAAAATGGAGACTGCATGGAACGGATTATCTTTAATGTATTTAAAGACAGTGATTATGAAATCTATAAAAACATTTTAGAATGACTTTATTCAGGATTTGAACGTTAAAAGAAGTAAGCGACTTATTATTATAAATTTAAGGAGGTAGGAAGATGTCGGATTATTTTGGAAAAGAAGTACCTAAACTGGGTTTTGGTTTGATGCGTCTGCCAAAGAAGGGACTGCATACAGATATTGAACAGGTAAAGCAGATGGTGGATCTGTTTATGGAGTCCGGATTTACATATTTTGATACGGCGTATGTATATGTCGGTTCGGAAGCAGCGGCGAAAAAGGCTCTTGTGGAACGCTATCCCCGCGAGTCCTTTACGCTGGCAACAAAGCTGAACGCAATGTTGATAACGAGTGAGAAGTCGGCAGAGAAACAATTTCTTACGAGCCTTGAACGTACCGGCGCGGGATATTTTGATTATTATCTTCTGCATGCTTTGATGGAAGGAAACTATAAAAAATATGATAAATTTCATCTTTGGGACTTTGTGAATGAGCAGAAGGAAAAAGGGCTGATGAAGCATGTAGGATTTTCTTTTCATGCCGGACCAAAACTGCTGGATAAACTGCTCAGGGAACACCCGGAGGTGGATTTTGTGCAGCTGCAGATCAACTATGCGGATTGGGAAAATCCGTCCGTAGCGTCGAGAGCCAATTATGAGGTGGCAAGGGAACATGGAAAATCCATTGTGGTAATGGAGCCGGTGAAGGGCGGAAGCCTTGCAAATCCGCCTAAAGAGGTGAAAAAGTTATTCGATGAATATCATCCTGATATGTCATATGCTTCGTGGGCGATTCGTTTTGTGGCATCGTTAGACGGCATATTAACCGTATTGTCCGGAATGTCCAATACCGCCCAAATGGAAGATAACCTTTCTTATATGAAAGATTTCCAGCCTTTGAATGAGGAGGAACAAAAGATCATCCATCAGGCACAGAGGATTCTCGGCAATTCGTCTACGATTCCCTGTACGGCGTGTCATTACTGTACGGAAGGATGTCCAAAGAAGATTCCGATTCCTGAGATATTTTCTGCCATGAACAAGCAGCTCGGCAATGGGCAGATGGCGGAGGCAGTTTCGGATTATCAGAAAGTCACCGCTTCCGGCGGACTGGCATCAGCGTGTATCGGCTGTAAACAGTGTGAACGGGCCTGCCCGCAGCATCTTAATATTACTGATGATCTTAAAAAATGTGCAGGGGTATTGGAAAAATAAGCCCGGGATTCCTTATAATATTTTAGTTTTTTTAAAGTTGTGCTAGCGCTATTGTTTGTTTTATAGTAAAATTCTAAAAGTGTTGATATTTGACTAAATAGACCAAGGAGAACGTAGAATGAGAAAAAAACATTGGAAATCTGTAATGTTGTTATTAATGTGCATTATGTTTACGGCATGTGGAAAGGTAGAAATTGAAGATTATGCTACAAATGAGGGGTATACAGCAGCGGGCGGCAGCGTTACTTCACAGGCGCAGCAGGATAATGGGGAAGATACTGCCCAAAGTGCTGAAAACGAAGAAACGGGCATCCCGCTGGAGGAAATAAAAATCGGTGTTGTGCATCTTACCTCTCCCGATGACGGAAACGGATATACTTATACGCATGATCTGGGGATTCAGGGAATGGAGAGAAACCTTGGTCTTTCGAGTGAACAGGTGGTTCGGAAACTGTATGTTGACGATACGGACGCAGTCGCGACAAATCAGGCGATTCAGGAATGTATAGATGAAGGCTGCAACATTATCTTTACGACAAGCTGGGGTTATATGGAACCGACGGCAGAGATGGCGGAAAAGTATCCGGATATTTACTTTTCGCATGGTACCGGATATTTGAGCAATGGTAAAAACTTTAACAATTATTTTGGCAGGATTTATCAGGCGCGTTATTTAAGTGGCATTGTAGCAGGTATGAATACGAAAACAAATAAAATAGGTTATGTTGCTGCGATGGATTCATCCAATTCAGAGGTGACCGGAGGCATTGACGCTTTTGCGCTCGGTGTTTATTCTGTGAATCCGGATGCAGAGGTTTATGTCAAGGTTACAAACAGTTGGTTTGATCCGGAAGGTGAGGAGGCTGCAGCGAGACTGCTCGTGGATATGGGGTGTGATGTAATTACGCAGCATTGTGATACATCATATCCGCAGACGGTGGCAGAAGAGAATGGTGTGTATGGGATTGGATATAACTCCGATATGAGTAAAGAAGCGCCAAATGCATGTCTGTGCAGTGTGATCTGGAACTGGAG
>CAMWHY010000194.1 GCA_947174185.1 uncultured Lachnospiraceae bacterium
CTCGTCTCTTATGCCTCAAAAAATCCGATCTATTGGGTAAGCTTTTTGGGGATTCAGATTTCTTTTTAGCATCCGCATCTTTTGTATGATCAATATAAGTCATGTATCCGCTCATTTTGCCTCCCGTATATCCAAAAACATTGTCTATGACCAACTCCAATTTTTACACATGGCTTTTCCATTGTGTTATATCTTCTCTTCTTCACATTACGAACTCTCGTGAAGGAACAAAAAAATCTATAACAAAATATAACACAAAATTTTATATTTTGCAAAAAAATAATAACAACTTGTTTTTGTTGCTTCAAGCATTGCATATCCTACCTTCGATAAGGCAGCTGTTGCCGCTAACTTCTCATATAATCCTGCTTTGCGCAATGCCATTGTTATGGGTTTATAAAGCAGGAATGTGAACCCGGCGTTCAGTCCTTTTCTTTTTATAGATAATCATCATTTCAATTAGTGACACAATCACTGATACAATAAAGGAAGTTATACCACTTAAATTACCCATATGCAATAATTTTGCAAATTAAGAATTCTGCAACATTTGTTTATTATACTGCAACGTATACAAGTCGTAATACCGCCCCTTCTGGTGCAATAATTCCTGATGACTGCCCTGCTCCACGATCTTGCCATGGGACAGCAGGATGATGTTGTCCGCATACTGAATGGTGGAAAGCCTGTGTGCTACGATCAGCATAGTTCCAATATTCTTCATTTTTTCCAGGCTGTCCTGAATCAGCAGCTCCGTCTCCGTATCAATGTTAGCGGTAGCCTCATCCAGGATCATGACCGAAGGCCTGTGGATAATGGTGCGGGCAAAGGAAAGTATACAAGTCGTAATACCGCCCCTTCTGGTGCAATAATTCCTGATGACTGCCCTGCTCCACGATCTTGCCATGGGACAGCAGGATGATGTTGTCCGCATACTGAATGGTGGAAAGCCTGTGTGCTACGATCAGCATAGTTCCAATATTCTTCATTTTTTCCAGGCTGTCCTGAATCAGCAGCTCCGTCTCCGTATCAATGTTAGCGGTAGCCTCATCCAGGATCATGACCGAAGGCCTGTGGATAATGGTGCGGGCAAAGGAAAGCAGCTGACGCTGTCCGGCAGAAAAATTATTTCCCCGTTCCCGTACTATTTCATCCAGACCATTTTCCAGCTTGCAGATGAAAGAATCCGCATTGACATAGCGACAGGTCTCCCACACTTCCGCATCCTCCACATTCTCCTTGCGCAGCAGGATATTGCTGCGGATATCGCCGGAAAACAGGAACACATCCTGGAGCATCTGACCAAAATGCCGCCGCAGGGAGGATATCTTGATTTTCCGGATATCAATTCCGTCGATCAGGATCTGCCCCTTCTGAATATCATAATTGCGGCAGATCAGGCTGAGGATCGTAGTCTTCCCGGAACCGGTAGAGCCTACAAAGGCAACCGTCTGCTTCGGCTCCACATGAAATGACACTCCCTTCAGCACCCATTCATCGGGTTTGTAGCAAAACCATACATCCCTAAATTCAATCTCTCCCTTTAACTCAGACAGTTCCATGGCATCGGGTTCGTCCACCACCTCCGGCACCATATCCAGAATGGTAAAGATCTTCTCTGCCGCGGCAAAGGAGCGCTGCAGCATATCAAACTGCTCCGCCAGAGCCTGGATAGGATTAAAAAATCGGGAAATATACATGTAAAAAGATACCATGATGCTGCTGTCAATCACCTGTCCGAAATAATGGATATCCCTGATATAACCCTTTGCCCCAAAATAAAACAGACACAGGTTCGAGGAAATATAAAGCATGTAGACCATAGGCTGAAAAATCCCAAATACAAACATCCGGTTCAGTTTCGCCTTCTGCAGCTTCCGGCTGCGATCCACAAAATCATCCAGCTTCTGCTCCTCCCTGTTAAAAATCTGGGTAATCTTCATACCGGACAGATTTTCGGACAGATAAGTATTGATGTCTGTAGTGGCATCATTGACTCTGCGGTGTACCCGGCGGGAAAACTTCCGGAAGATCACAGTAAACAGCACTACAAAGGGCACAAAGCACAGCACCATCAGAGTCAGTGCGTAGTTCAGCATCAGCATGGCGCCCAGCACACCCACGATCACCATGGAGTTTTTCGCCAACGTCACCAGAATATTGGTAAACATATAGGAAATGGCATTGGGATCGTTGGACACCCTGGTCACCAACTTTCCCACGGGGATGTTGTTCAGCTGATCGTGACTCAGGTTTTCAATATGGGTGAACACATCCAGCCGGATACGGGATAAAATCTTCTGACCCGTTTTCTGCAGGATCATCGCCTGAAAATAAGTACAGACCATGGATACCACCAGAATTCCCGCATACAATCCAACCATGGCATATAACCGGCTTAACTCAAAATCATTCTTAATAAGTCCCTGAATCCGTCCTATGATCAGTGGAGAAGCCAAATCGTATACGATGGAAAAGAGCATCACAAAAAACACCAGCACAAAGCTCTTCCAATAGGGTCTGGTATACTGCAGCAGGCGCCGGATAATCTCCCCGTCCGACATCTTCCGCTCCTTATCAGATTCATCCTTTACCTTCCGGAGTGCTGCGTAAGCCAGCAGGAATACAATCGAAAACGCGCCGATGATAGCGCCCACGATCAATATCGGCAGATACTCACCCATTGCGCTCAGCTCCTTCCTCCTCCAGTTTCTGAAGATCCACCATCTTCCGGTATTCCGGGCAGGTCTCATACAATTTTTCGTGCGGTCCCGCCGCCACCAGTTCCCCATCCTCCAGGAACAGGATCTTGTCCATCTTCTCAATGGTAGTAATTCGGTGGGCAATCAGGATTGTGGTCTTCCCCTGCCTGGCGGTGCGCAGGTTTTCCAAAATCGCCGCCTCGGTCTTCGTGTCTACAGCGGACACCGAATCATCCAGGATCAATATGGGCGCATCCTTCATCAACGCCCGTGCAATGG
>CAMWHY010000195.1 GCA_947174185.1 uncultured Lachnospiraceae bacterium
ATCTTGAATATCTTAGACTTTATCTAGGTCATGAATCATATAATATCACTCAAAATTATCTTCATTTAGCGTCTCAATGTCTCCTTACCCATTATGATATTTATCCGGTTTCCGATGTGTTTTTGTGAAAAAAGGGCGTAAGCCCTTTAAGGCTTACGCCTTGTCTACCAAAAGCATCCGGGGAGCCGGCTGTCAAGAGTAGAAGCGGAGCGCCTCTTGACGGCCGGAAACCGGGGATGCTAGACACCCTGATTATCTGGATGCGTGTTCGTCAGTCGAAAAAAAGGCATTGCCGGAGCAAGCGCAGCTGCTCCGGCTGCCTTTTTTTGCTGGGTGACCACGTCCTGTAATACGTGGTCTGAAAATACAATCATAAAATGCCTCAAACCCGCTATTTTACAACAAAAATTAGACTTTTTAAAATGTTCTGAAAAGGCACTTTCAGAACAAAAAAAATAAAAACACCCGCCCCGGCTCTAAGCCAAAACGAATGCCTTTAGTGCACCGCCAGGGGCTCGAACCCTGGACACCCTGATTAAGAGTCAGGTGCTCTACCAACTGAGCTAGCGGTGCGTCTATCTGTACACGCAAAAGCTATTATAGTATAATGTATTCGTGTTTGCAAGCTTTTTTTTAAAATTTTTGAAAATATTGACAAGTGACGTCAATATTTTATAATAAATACGAAATGTCTATTAAATGCCAAGGGTACATTTGTACTTTCCTGTCTAAAAATAAGTTTCTATTGTTATATTGTTGTAAGAGTACCATTATCTAAATAGTATATGCGTTTTTATGCCTATCTGCATAAATGGGAATCATTCCGTAATTATGGATATTTATCATTTATTTGGATGATAAAATATAGTATATGCAGATATGTTCATTCTAAACATATCAAAGGTAATAAATGAAACAAGAAAAACAGATGATATGTAAAACTTGTGGTATAATCAAAGAGGACAAAAGAAAGGCAGGGTTAATATATGATATTTGACAGTCATGCACATTACGATGATGCGAGATTTGACGAGGACCGGGAGGAACTGCTTTCTTCCCTGTATGAGAATGGGATCAGGAAGGTAATGAACGTGGGTTCAGATCTGGCGTCGATCAATGATGTGTTGGAATACGTACGGAAATACCGGAATAGTAACCCATTCCCTGAATTTTACGGGGCAGTGGGTATCCACCCGTCGGAAACGGAACATCTGACTGAGAAAGATTTTGTTTATCTTAAATCAGCGGCATCCCAGGAAGGTATCGTGGCGATCGGGGAGATCGGGCTGGATTATTATTATGATGAGCCGGAAGTAGGTATCCAGAAGAAATGGTTTCATCAGCAGCTTGATTTGGCCGAGGAAATGAAGCTTCCGGTCATCATTCATTCCAGAGACGCTTGTCAGGATACATTGGATATCCTAAGGGAACGAAAGGATGTGACCGGTGTGATCCATTGCTTTTCCTATACGAAGGAGATTGCAGCGGAATATGTAAAAATGGGATATTACATAGGTATCGGCGGAGTGGTTACCTTTAAGAACGCAAAAAAGCTGAAAGAGGCCGTTGAAACCATCCCGATGGACAAGATCCTGCTGGAGACGGATTGTCCGTATCTGGCACCGGAACCGCATCGGGGTACGAGAAATTCTTCGCTGATGATTCCTTATATCATCGATGAAATTGCAAGAATCAAGGGGATGGAGCCTGCGCAGGTGGAAGAAATGGCATGGGAGAATACCCATAAATTATTTCGAATTACGGAATAACGAGGGCGCAGGCCTCAATTTTGTGCCTGCAGCGTGGATGGCAGGTTATGGAAAGGTGTGAATACTAACATGGCAAACCTTGGAACGCCGACGGCAACGGCAGCAGTATTAAATAAATATGATTTTGTGTTCCGAAAAAAATACGGACAAAATTTTCTCGTGGATATGCATATGCTGGAAAAGATCGTGGATTGTGCGCAACTATCGAAGGAGGACTGCGTACTGGAGATCGGTCCCGGTATCGGCACGATGACGCAGTATCTTGCTGAGCGTGCAGGAAAAGTGATCGTGGTGGAGATCGACGGCGATCTGATTCCGATTTTGAAGGATACGCTTGGTGCCTATGATAATGTAACTATTATTCATCAGGATATCCTGAAGATCGATCTGCACCAGCTGGTGGAGGAGCATATTACCGGTCAACAGAAATATAAATCCTTTAAGGTGGTTGCAAACCTGCCTTATTATATTACGACGCCGATTATCATGAATCTTCTGGAAAAGAAAATCCCTCTGGACAATATCACAATCATGGTGCAGAAGGAAGTTGCAGAACGGATGCAGGTCGGTCCGGGGACGAAGGATTATGGGGCGCTGTCCCTTGCGGTACAGTATTATGCGAAGCCGGAGGTTATGGTCAGCGTGCCGCCGGAATGTTTTATGCCGCGCCCGAAGGTCGCCAGTGCAGTCATCCGTCTGACGCTGTATTCGGAGCCACCGATCAAGGTATCTGACCCGGAGTTTATGTTCCGGCTGATCAGAGCGTCATTTAACCAGCGACGCAAGACGCTTGCAAACGGTCTGAGTAATGACAGCGGACTGCATCTGACAAGGGAGGCGGTTATAGAAGCCCTGAGGCAAATGGATCTGAGCGATACCATCCGGGGAGAAGCGCTGACGCTGGAGCAGTTTGGGGAGCTGGCGGATAGGCTAAAGCTGCTGTAAGGATAGAAAGATTATTGATAACCCATCCAATGAAAATTTTTTGTTGGATGGGTTATTTATATTTCTGGCATATGGAAAAGCGGGTTTAAAAGTGTAAATTAGGATGTGCATATTCTAAAAAATAATTGTATAAAAGCATAATTTATAAAATTAGAATTAGTAAATAATTTAATTGATAAATTCTACTTTCAATTTTTATAAAATATATTATAA
>CAMWHY010000196.1 GCA_947174185.1 uncultured Lachnospiraceae bacterium
ACCGAGATCTCCACAAGGCTATTCGGCCGCAGCTGCAGAGGTTTATAAGAGACTGATCTAACATGGAGGATTATTATGGAACTTCAGATCATACCTGCGTATGATTTTTCAAAAGAAATTCGTATCTTGTTTTCAGAATATACCGAAATGCTGATTGCAGGTGATCGTTCATTTCAAGAATATCTTGCACTTCAGAATTATGATGAAGAATTAGAACATCTGGACGTAAAATATGGTTTACCAGATGGCAGATTGTATATTGCGTTTTATCATGGAGAGTTGGCGGGATGTATCGGTTTGAGAAAGATAGACGAATGGAATTGTGAAATGAAGAGACTTTATGTCAGACCTGCTTTTAGAGGAAAGCATATAGGCAGCAAACTGGTCCAACAAGTCATCAAGGATGCAAAAGAAATAGGATATTCTCATATGTTATTGGACACACTTCCGTTTTTGAAGAGCGCTATTGATCTGTATAAAGCCTATGGTTTTTATGAAATACCAAGTTATAATAATAGCCCTATGAATACATCCATTTATATGAAACTTGACTTATAATTTCATTACATTTCAAACACCAGATCACAGCGCTCCTGTATCCGGTAAGCGCCAAAATATTGTTCCTCCAAAGGAATCCAACGGTCACAAAAACGGGAAACTGCTTCGCTGCCGTTCCGGCTGCGGATACGCCGGATCTGCTCCTCAGGTTCAATACTCAGAAAAATCCGCAGATCGTAAAAATCCCATAAAGAAGGATGGCAGCTATAGGAACCTTCCACAATCGTAACATCCTCCTGCTTCATCTGAATCAGGGATGAAAGTTCCATCTTTTTGCAATCAAACTGCCGATAGGAAAATGCCAGTCCCTGACTAAGGGGGATCATCACTTCCTCAAGAAACCTTTCATAATCCACATTGCCGCCGGGTTCCTGCATACGCTCTTTTGTACGCTGTCCGGGCTGTAAGAAAAAATGGTCCATATGTATGACATTACATCCGATTTCTTCCTGCAGTAAGGCGGCTAACGACGTTTTCCCCGCGCCGCATCTTCCATCGATGGCAACCAGCAATGGCTTTTTATGATGGTCACGAATCTGCTGCAAAATGACAGAACACGCAGCTTTCCCTTCTTCCATACTTCACTCCCCCACCTTTTGCGGCGAAGCTGTTTTCCGCCCAAACCGCACGAGACCGGTACGGTTCAATGCAACCATAATCGCCGGAATCAGGGCAAGTTGCAGAATGATTCCGGGAATCGCATTCAAAAGCGCGCCTGTGATAAACATCTTCCATGTAAAACTATTGCCGCTAATGCCAAGCAGCACTACCTGAACAACTCCCCATACCAGACGACCTGCCAACATTGTTACGATCATACAGCGATATAATGCAATGACACACTGCCAACGGGAATGGGAATACAGCCAACCGATGACCGCTCCATATGTGGCAAGTTCAAACGCCATTGCAATTCCCGTTGGGAACAGAATCGGCATTCCAAACACCATAGAACGCAGAATCGGCAGTACAAATCCAACGATCAGTCCATACTGCCAGCCGCAGATCAATCCGCACAGAAAAACGGGAATGTGCATGGGCAGAAGCATGCTTCCAATCTGCTTAATCTGTCCGGTCAGAAACGGCAATACCATTCCTATGGCCATAAACATAGCCGACAAGGTTAAATTTAAAATAGGTTTCCTTCTTTTTTCATCCATTCCGAAAATCCTCCATTTCATTATCCTTTCGTCCTGCTTCTTTTTAATAAGCAACAATCTCTTTGATCCGTTATTTAAAATATGTTTTCTTTAAGTCTATTATATAATCTTATTTCATTGAAAACAATTTTATTTTTAAAGGTTTTTGCATTAGCGAATCTTATACGAAATAAAACAACCTTTTTCAATGAGAATCCCTGTAAAACATGATCCTGAAATATAATGAAAAAGGGAGGGAAAAATCCTATGCGTCATATGGTTGGTGCAATCTTAATGAATGATATTTTTAAAACGGATATATCGGCAGCTACCAAAATGAGAATTGGGGACTATCCCTAATATGATAACTTCTGGACAATTTGTCCAGAAGTTAATCGTCAATACCTTCTCTTTTTATACCCACATGCCTTTGATTATAATCATTAACTTTTTGAGCTTTCTCTCTTGCAAGATCGTTTTCTAAAGACACTTTCGTAAAATGAGGAGCTTTCTTCTCGTATGTACCATTATCCAACATTTTGCCTTTTTCAGTCCATCTCTCAAGAACCTTTTCAAGTTTCTTAAAATCGCAGCACCGACGTGTCAAATCACGCATTTTGTCTGGGGTCTCTGTAATAATTTTATATAATTTATTTGCCTTGTTAATGATAGTATCTATGTTATCATTACACCAATAAAGCTGATCTTTCAAAAGCTGTTTGTATGCCTTGTCGCTTTTATTGTCTCCATCTCGTATATTGATATCAATCTTCGATATTAACTTTTCATGTACAGGGAGCATATTGTTAAAGTTCAAAACCCCTATGATTTTTCCTTTTTTATCGATTATCCTAGAAAAATCCTTTGTATTTTTCATTTGGATATATTTAGGTTTTGGCGAAGAAAGCGGAATGCAATATTGCTTGTTATCACATATGACCACAACGCCAACAAATGGTCTGCTTTCTTTACCAATTTGAGGCGATACCGACATTACATGATCATCAACTCTTTGTAAATCCCGTACATACTTCATATCAATGTTGTATAATCCCAATGATTGTTTTTTCAAAAGACTTCCCCCTTTATACTAACAACGGGCTGTGGAAAACCACAGCCCAGAACAACTCCCACTCTCAGTAGGGTACACTGCTTTTACAACTCCCACTCTCAGTAGG
>CAMWHY010000197.1 GCA_947174185.1 uncultured Lachnospiraceae bacterium
TCGCCATAAAAATACCGACCTCCAATCGTTAGATTTTTGGTCTAACTTTTGGGGGGTCGGTACACGGGGCGGTTACTTTTTTGTGTGGTTTATGTAAGCTATCAGAATCGACACAATGATTCCAAGAATCATCAGTACGACTGTAAGCAGTTCATATAAAATATGTACCCAAAGTCATGCCTGAATGCATTATATCAAATTGCTGTACTCAAGCTAATAAAAAACAATAAAACAGAAACGACATAGCAGTCATATAATCATTGCGCAAATTTTTCAAATATGCTACACTAAACAAAAGTTAGGAGGCACGAACAGAATGGTAAAGAACCAATCAGCAGAAGACTATCTGGAGACGATCCTGATCCTCAGCAAAAAACGGCCCGTTGTACGTGCCGTTGATATTGCCAATGAACTGGGATATAAGAAATCCAGCGTCAGCATAGCCATGAAAAATCTCAGGGAAAAAGAACATATCCGCGTCGATCAGGACGGTTTTATTTATCTGACCGAATCCGGACAGCAGATCGCCGACATGATCTATGAACGTCATCAGGTCATTTCCTCATTTCTATGCTCTTTAGGCGTAGATAAGCAGACTGCAGACGAAGACGCCTGTATGATGGAGCATGTCATCAGCGCAGAAAGTTTTCAGGCATTAAAGAAACATATTGAGAGCCTTTAACTCTTCCCCGTCATCTCGCTGATAAATCCGCTGATCTTCGGGGCCGCATCTTCGCCATATTCCGCAATGATATTGACAATAGCAGATCCCACGATCACCCCATCCGCAACGCGGCAGTATTTCTCTACCTGTTCTCTGGTATGTATACCAAATCCCACTGCAACCGGCGTATCAGTACACTGACGGATTTTTTCAACAATTCCGTCAATCTCTGTCTTGATATTGTCACGCATTCCAGTAACGCCCATAGAGGAAACCAGATAGATATATCCTGTGGCATCCTTTGCCAATTTGACGATCCTATCTTCACTTGTGGGGGCAATCAGCCTTATTAAATCAAGATTATATTTCTTTGTAAATTCAATAATTTCATCGCTTTCTTCGTATGGAAGATCTGGTATAATCATACCGTCTACCCCAACCTCCTGACACTTTTGGCAAAAAGCATCGTAACCATAATTAAATACCGGATTGGCATAAGTAAGGAATACCAGCGGCACCTGCGTCTCTTTTCTCAGCTCCTCCACCATAGTAAAGATCTTGGAGAGCGTACAACCATTTCGCAGGGCACGCACATTCGCCTCCTGAATGACCGGGCCTTCCGCTATGGGATCTGAAAACGGAATCCCGATTTCAATGATATCTGCTCCCGCCTTTTCCATTGCAAGGATAAATTCCTTCGTCTTATCCAGACTGGGATCGCCTGCTGTTAAAAATCCTATAAAACACTTCTTATCATTAAATGCCTCTCTGATCTTACTCATTTTCTAACCATGCTCCTTTCATAACCTGCAATACTTCCAACCTTATTCCTTCTATATAATATCCATCATTCTCTATCCATCTCATGCAGTCCTCTCCACAAACTGCCGCCGTCCTTCTTACCATGATCTATTGCAACATCATCTACTCGCTCAGTTGAATCCCGCGGTATCTGGCAATCGCCGCCACATCCTTATCCCCGCGTCCGGACAGACAGCAGATGATGATCTGATCCTTTCTCATCTTCGGTGCGATCTTCATCATATGCGCCACTGCATGGGAGCTTTCGATGGCGGCAATGATACCCTCTGTTCTGGCAATATATTCAAATGCATTCACCGCCTCATCATCTGTCACCGGCACATATTCCGCCCTTCCGGTATCATGCAGGTATGCATGCTCCGGCCCGATTCCCGGATAATCCAGTCCGGCGGAAATCGAATACACTGGCGCGATCTGTCCGTATTCATCCTGACAGAAGTAAGATTTCATACCATGAAAGATACCCTCGCGTCCCACAGCGATCGTAGCCGCCGTCTCATTGCTATCAATTCCTTTTCCTGCTGCTTCACATCCAATCAGCTTTACGCTTTCATCCTTGATAAATTCATAAAACATACCCATGGAGTTGCTGCCGCCGCCGACACATGCCATTACAACGTCCGGCAGCTTGCCCTCCGCTTCCAATATCTGCGCCCGCGCTTCCCTGCTGATCACGCTTTGAAAATCTCTTACGATCATCGGGAACGGATGAGGTCCCATCACGGAGCCTAGCACATATAAAGTATCGTCTACCCGTTTCGTCCACTCTCTCATACATTCATTGACCGCATCCTTTAATGTCATCGTTCCGCTTTCCACAGGATGCACCTTGGCGCCAAGCAGTTCCATGCGATAAACATTGAGTGCCTGGCGTATCGTATCCTCTTTCCCCATGAAGATCTCACACTCCAGCCCCAGAAGCGCCGCTGCCGTCGCTGTCGCCACGCCATGCTGTCCCGCTCCGGTCTCCGCAATGATCCTCGTCTTACCCATTTTTTTTGCAAGCAGCGCCTGACCGAGTACGTTATTGATCTTGTGGGACCCGGTATGGTTCAAATCTTCTCTTTTAAAATAGATTTTGGCTCCGCCCAGATCCTCCGTCATTTTCTTTGCATAATAAAGAAGTGACGGACGACCTGCATATTCCCGCAGTAACTGATCTAACTCTGCACAAAATTCCGGATCATTCTTATAACGATCATAACTTTCCTTCAGCCGCTCGATCTCCGTCATCAAAGTTTCCGGAATGTAACATCCTCCATGGATTCCATATCTTCCTTCCTTCATAGATTCGCTCATGATTTCTTACTTCCTTCCTTAAAAATTTATTCCTTATAATTTAGTTCTTATAGTAAGTTTTCGTATTTCTTCTTCATTATGT
>CAMWHY010000198.1 GCA_947174185.1 uncultured Lachnospiraceae bacterium
CAAAAGCGGCGACAAGCTTTATTCTGTTGTGGGACTACCATTGCTCATGAGGCTGCTTTATGAGGAAGCGGAATCTATGGCAGTGCCGGATATGCTGCAGGAAATTATGGAAGCCGTCAGGGTACATCTGGCAGCAGGAACACTGGAAAGCACTGTAGTCGCTGGAGAAACTGTAGGGACAACGGAAAGCGCTGCAGCCACAGGAGAAGCAACGCAAAATACATTAGGCGGTATTGCAAATGGTATAAAAGGAGGAATCATGAAAGCAGGAATGAATACATTAATAGCGAAAATAGGAATAGCAGTAGCAATCGTGGCGGTAATTGCCGTAGGCGCAGTATTTTTCATTAGAAATAACGGAGAAGAGGAAGCGTCAGGCAGGGGAACGCGAGACGACGCACAGGAACAGACATCAGGGCATGAATCGGAAGGTAATGCACAGGGGCAGGCATCAGGATCATCCGTTGACTGGGATGCTGTTGAGGAATATGGTTATCCGCCGTTCTGGTTAAAATATGCTAATTTAGGGGCGCTGGAGGAGAAAGATCTTAACGGCTATATCTTTCGTAATGGGTTTGCATTTGGCGCAAATCTGGAGGAGGTATTATCCGGACTTAACCAATATGGATATGGTTATTTTAAATGCGATGGATATGGCCTCCCAGCCGAATCTTTCGTTAATATAGAGGATTTGTTGGAGTATGCGGACACGACTATGTTAGAATCACGTAAGAGTCTGGAAATAGAGTGTCGCGTGGCGGAGAGTAGCTGGAATGGCAATAGGGAGTTTGAAGTCTACAATTTAGCAGATTCTGAGACTTCAATCAGGGAATGTATGGATAATGGCTGGTTTTATACAAGCGTTGGTATGGATGATTTTGGTCTGAAATATACTTCAAATGGGGATAATAGAAGGGAACTGTCTAAGTTGGTGGAGATTTTGGGAAAACCAACCATGGTAACTTACATTACCTATAGCGATCCGGAGGATGTGGTCAGAGATGAAAATGAAACATTTGATGAAAAAGTATCCAGAGGAGGCGGATTTATTTGGTATCAATTAGTATATATCTATGGGGACAAAATATTAAGTATTGATATTAAGGAGTGTATAACTGAAGATAAATTTTATACTGATATTTATGGGTATTATATGACTCAGAGCATATATGATTATAACCCGATCGGTGTTAGTGTAGGGGATTGTGTTTATGAATTTGAAGACACACAGCAGCTGGCATCAGAGAGCGGAGAAGACGCACAGGGACAGGCGGTGGAATTTTCCGGCGACTGGAATATTGTTGAGGAGGGCGGTTACCCGCCGTTCTGGTTTAAGTATGCGAATCTGGGTGCGTTAGAAGAAAAGGATTTTGGTGATCTTATGTTTTATGATAAGTTTGCATTTGGCGCAAGTTTAGAGGAAATGATATCGTCATACAATTATTTTTACATATATGAGTATTTTTCTCCTAACGACAGCGGGTTTAAAACTGATGTACCGGCTTTAAATTCTTTAGAGGAGTTTAAAGAATGGGCAACCACAAATACGATAGGAGCAGGGCATCGTAATTCTTTAGATATTTGGTGTTATACGGAGAAGGATCATTATAGCGATCAAATGAAGGTTCAAATTTACAATCTGACAGATTCCGAGGTGACGATTTGGGAGTGTATACAGAATGATCAGTTTTTTGTGGGGAATTGCGGCTATGCGGATGAAAATGGATTTAAGGAGCTTGGCGTGCCATATAATGCTGGTGATTCGGAAGATAACAGAGAGGCGCTTACGGAGCTTATAGAGCTCCTTGGAAAACCTTCTGTGGTAGCCAATTGCAGTAATGGTTTCTTGTCGTGGGTAGACAGAGAGGAAGGGGAGGAATTTGACGAAACAGTATCTTTAGGAGGTGGACAGATAAGCTATGACCTGATATATGACAGAGGAGATTATATTCTGCAAATTCAGGTTTCTGAACTTGCCACTATTGCCGGTCGTTATCTTGCCACTTTCTGTCACATGAACTATCTTACAAGGGATGTTTATGAGTATAGACAGGAGAATTATCCTGATTCTTCAGTGGTCATTAAAGACGTATATGATTTTGAATAGGAGAAAGCGTTTTCGTTCCGGAAGGTAATTTGGAAAAGAGAGAGTCCTGAAAGTCATGGTATGACTTTTCGGGACTCCCTCTTTTTTGTAAGAGCGATTTTGATAAAACATAAATTAGTAAACCATATTTGACTAATATGCGGCAGCATGGTATATTCTACCTTACAGTTTTTTAAAATACAAAGTCATTAAAAATGATTCGGGAGAATAAAAACGAATAAATTTGTTTTAACAAATAAATTCGTTTTGTTACGGAAAGGCATGGTTATTAAATTGAAAAATAAGATTAATATGAAAAAGATAACAACAGTCATATTTGATTTGGACGGTACGCTTTTGGATACGCTGGAGGATCTGACGGATGCCGTCAACTACGCGTTAGGGCAATGCGGCTGTCCAGGTAGAAGTATCGACGAGGTCAGAAGCTTTGTGGGTAACGGCATCCGCAGACTGATAGAACGCGCCGTTCCCACAGACGCTTCTATAGAGCTGACGGATAGGGTATATGCATACTTCAAGGAATATTATGATATCCACTGTATGGATAAGACGAGGGCATATCGGGGCGTTTCGGAACTGATCAGGAAACTGTACCAAAAGGGTTTTCATATGGCGATCGTATCCAACAAGGCAGATCATGCGGTAAAGGAACTGAACCGTCATTTTTTTGCGCCTGAGATAC
>CAMWHY010000199.1 GCA_947174185.1 uncultured Lachnospiraceae bacterium
CCAGAATATCCCGGCAGGGGAGACGGCTGTGGCAGGGATGCGTCTGTCAGGGACCCCGGGAACGGAAGGGGAACTGCTTGAAAATGTCACGGTCAGACAGATCGTCCCGTCCGGGGAGGGCGGACCAACGCCTTCGGATAATCAGATATCGGACAAAAATGTATCTGATAATAGCGTTTCAGATAATAATGTATCAGATAACAATATTTCCGGTAATGGAATGCCGGAGGGGTATATCAACCATCTTTCCACAGGCGGGGAAGGTGGTGAGATCTATTACAAGACCGCTTATGAAAGTGATGTAGTCACCGCTCCCAACAGACTGCCCTGTATCAGGAACCAGTTCCTGTTATCCGCTGACGATACAGTGGATTTTGCAGAGGTGGAGGCATATCTGGCGCAGAACGGCGCGGGGATCGTAGGATATATTGAAGCGACTAACGACTATCAGGTGGAAATGTATCAGGATACAGATATGACAGACCTACAGGAGCTGACGGAAAGGATCGGTGTGCAGGCATGGGTCAGGCATATCGGGCTGAATTACCTGTGGCTGGAGGAGGCCTGCTTTCAACCATCAGATCCTTGGACAGGATCATCAGATGAGGATGTGATTTTAGAGGAAAGTACATTTAATATTTCTACTCCAAGCGGAAATAATTGGGGGTTAGAGTTGATCGATTTTGAAGGAGCATTAATTAATGCGGGTGTGATTAATAGCAGTCAGTCGTTATCGGCAGATGTTTATATCGATCATTTAACGACTGTGAGGATGGGAATTATAGATTCTTCATTTGATGTATGGCATGAGGATCTGGATGATAATTTTGTAACAGCAATTTTGAATTATGAGACACGGGCTGACTTATGGGGTAACAGCTTATTATCTCATGGTACACATGTGGCAGGAATTATGTGTGCTGAGTTCAATAATGGAATAGGTATGAATGGAATATGTATAAAAAATGAGTTATATGGAGCAGCTTTAAATGGAGTTAAACATTCAATCTATGATGCAAAGAATAAATGTGATACAACATTTTCGGTGATGTGCAGATTAGGATTTTTAATACAACATAATGTTAAAGTTATCAACTACAGTTCTGGCGTTTTGGATGGCATGGCATATTCCGCATCCATGGATCCCGAGAACAGTCTTGCAATTCAATACTTAAATAATGAAGCATTTTTAATGGAAAAATTTCTAACAAAATATTTGAAGGAGGGATATGATTTCCTAATTGTGACAAGTGCGGGGAATGGAAATGGTTCTGAATATTATGAAATTAAAGAAGGTTTTCAAGCGGATTATGGTTGCGAATATATTGTTTCGTCAGATATTGTGGATTGGGCGATAGGAGTAGTGACAGTTGATGAAAATCCGCAAACTCCCCAAGTAGCAATTGATGCGAAATATGCGAGTATTTTTAATTATATCCCGCCAACAAGTTTATGCTATGATCATATTTTATGTGTAGGAGCGTTACAATTGAATGAAGATGGAAGCGTTGACGTTGCTTTTTATAATAATATTGGAAACAGGGTAAATATATATGCGCCAGGTAGTAATATATATAGTACATATGTAACAGGGGCAAAATGTATAGATTCGCGACATAACGATTGCGGAACAGGGTATGGACATATGGATGGAACTTCTATGGCTGCGCCGCATGTGTCGGGTGTGGCGGGACTTGCCTATAATGTTGATCCTAATATCAGCGCCGCCGATCTGAAACAGATCATCATAAATACTGCCAAGGATATTAACGGCATCCACATTTTGAATGCCGCTGATGTGATTGCGGACGTCGTACAATATAAAGAATCGGATGGGACAGAGGAATATACGATACAGCTTCATGTAACGAATGCAAATGGGAACGGGGTAAAGAACGCGGCAGTTGAAGTGCGCAGCCGGTCATTTTATTGGTGTAAGGTTCTGGGTGCTGCCATGAGAAGCGATGCGGTAGGCGATACTCTGGTATATAGCGGGAATACAGATACAGTGGGAAATATCAAACTGGATATCCCGCAGGGCAGTTATTATGTATTGGTGGATGGAGAATACTGCGGCGTATTGGAGGAGATTTCTGTCAGCAATGAAGATATCACAGAACAAGCTGTCAAAGAGGTCACGCTGCCGGACTATCAGGACGAAAATCGGGGTGTGATCCTGCAGCTTAGCAGTAGTACTGCGGGAGAAAATGTGAATTCCTATGGGTTCATCATCCATGGGGAGATCAGATTTATAAAAGGATGGATCGATACTGATATAGATAATATTCGTTTAGAGGATTACATCAGGGAAGGAGAAGTGACAGCAGACGGCGGAGAAGAGGTAGCGGTGTACCATACCAGAGCTGACTTTGGAGATATCAGTGTGCAACTGCCTGAGGGAATTTATACGGTGGAGGTCATGCTGCCCAATGAAGAGCCGCAATATTACCATATCATCATATCAGATAAGTATGACTTTACCTTTTACCGTTTTGAGATGTAAGGATATATAAGAAGGACTCAAAATATAATTATCTTTAGAATTTATACATATAAAAAAGGAGAGGCATGCAGTGGAAGAAGAAAAAAAGGAATTGAAACAGGAATTCGCGGTGGAAGAAAAAAAAGTATATAAGAAAAATATACGTAAGCAGATTTTGCTGATTCCTGCTGCTTTGCTTGTATTTATTATATTATTAAGGACATCTCGAGAGACGGGTGCGGTTGCGAAACATGAACCGGAAAAAGTGGGGAATCCGGCAGAGCGGTTAGGGGGATATATT
>CAMWHY010000200.1 GCA_947174185.1 uncultured Lachnospiraceae bacterium
AAGAAGGGCGATTGAGTATCTGGATTTACAGTCCGGGTTCATGGAGGAGTTCCTTAGTAAACTGCTGGATAACGGTTATGATTTTTTGATTGTTGCGGCAGCGGGAAATGATAATAATGATACATATTATAGATGTATTTCAACAAACAATGTATATATTGGAGGATATATTACAGTGGGGGATGCGGAGAAAGAAATCGCGAAGGATGAAAGGGTTGTTGAAACTTTAGGAATTGAGTTGGCAGTCAGCTTTAATGCTTCCGGAAATGTTAATGCAAAATATAACAGTATATTGAATTATATCTCTAATACAAGCCCCTGTTATGACCATATACTTTGTGTAGGTTCCGTAGATTATGATAGAAACGGGAATTATCCAATCTCCGATTTCAGTAATGGCGGAGACAGGGTTAATATCTATGCCCCCGGAAGATATATATACAGTACCTATCTTTCGGGATGTGCCCAGCTTAATTATGAGAGATGGCGTGAGGATGAAAATATTAATTATGGGAGATTACAAGGGACTTCCATGGCTGCGCCGCATGTGTCTGGTGTGGCGGGACTTGCCTATAACGTTGATCCTGATATCAGCGCCGCCGATCTGAAACAGATCATCATAAATACTGCCAAGGATATTAACGGCATCCACATTTTGAATGCCGCTGATGTGATTGCGGACGTCGTACAATATAAAGAATCGGATGGGACAGAGGAATATACGATACAGCTTCATGTAACGAATGCAAATGGGAACGGGGTAAAGAACGCGGCAGTTGAAGTGCGCAGCCGGTCATTTTATTGGTGTAAGGTTCTGGGTGCTGCCATGAGAAGCGATGCAGTAGGTGGTACTTTGGTATACAGCGGGAATACGGATACTATAGGAAATATCAAACTGGATATCCCGCAGGGCAGTTATTACGTATTGGTGGATGGCGAATACTGCGGCGTATTGGAGGAGATTTCTGTCAGCAGTAAAGATATCACAGAACAAGCTGTCAAAGAGGTCGTGCTGTCGGACTATCAGGACGAAAATCGGGGAGTGATCCTGCAGCTTAGCAGCAGTACTGCGGGAGAAAATGTGAATTCCTATGGGCTGATCATCCATGGAGAGATCAGGTTTATAAAAGGATGGATCGATGCTGATAAAGAAAGCATCCGTATCGAGGATTACGTTAGAGAAGGAGAAGTGACAGCAGGGGGAGGAGAGTCGATAGCGGTATTTCCTACCAGAGATGACTTTGGGGATATCAGTGTGCGTCTGCCTGAGGGGATCTATACGGTGGAGGTTACGCTGCCTGATGCAGAGCCAAAATATTATCATATCATAATATCGGATAAATATGACTTTACTTTTTATCGTTTTGATATGTGAGGATATAAAAGCAAGATACAAAATATAATTTATTGTAAAAATTAAACAAGGGGAGGCAGACAGTGGAAGAAGAAAAAAGGGAATTGGAACAGGAGTCTGTAACGGAAAAAGAAAAAAAGATACATAAGAAAATTAATAGGAAGTTTCTTGTGTTGATTCCGGTATTGATTGTACTGGGGATCGGTCTGTTTCTGGTACTCCGGGAGACAGGCGTGATCAATAAGTATGTGTATGAGGAAGTGGACAATCTGGCCGAGCGGGAAGGGGTGTGTTTTGATAATCTTTTACTTTCTTATGCTATGATAATATATCGTGGAAATCAGAGGGAAGTAAGACGGCTTTGTATCATGAATAATGGGGATGTATATGCTTTTGAGTGGACTAATGAATTAACCCCATGGGACTGGTATTGGATGGGCGATGAAATAATGAACGATAATGAATTGCATTCCAGAGGCTATGACGAAGCAAGCTGGGGTAAGATGGAGAATGTTGTTTATCTTGGAAGGTTTTCCGATGGTGCGGTAAGGCATCTGAACAGTTATGTGGAAAACTTTGATATTAATAGTAATTATTATTTTTTAAATCCTCCGCAAATGGAGGTGCCGCAGGGAGGCGGCAGTCAGCAGGAGAATGATTATATGGAGGAAGAAGGTATAGAAGTAGAATGGAGGGCTTATGGGGCAAGACTATATTGGCATGATGGATATCTATGTGATATAGAGTGGTGCCGTATGAATTCAACATGGTGGGGAGGATATGAGAAGGAGATTCTAGAGAGATCATTGGATGAAAACGCCATTGCCGCCATAAAACTGTTTGAATCCAGCGGGTTTTATGATCGATGGGTAAAGATGTGTCTGGATGGTTATTGAACAAAGATATCTATTTTGACAGGTGCTGAAAAATACGTTATAGCCCGCAGTATTGGATCAGTAGATAAGATCCCATAACAATTTTTTGAAAAAAGCAGGAATAAACAAATATTTTTCTCATGGGAATTGCAGCCATAAAACAGAAGATGGGAGGCAGTCAGTGGAAGAAGAAAAAAGTAAATTGAAACAGGAGTCTGCGGTGGAAGAAGGAAAAAAAGTACATAAGAAAATTAATAGGAAGTTTCTTTTGTTAATTCCTGTATTGATTGTGCTGGGGATAGGTCTGTTTCTGGTACTCCGGGAAACAGGTGTGATCAATAAGTATGTGTATGAGG